>NZ_JBHWYY010000031.1:0-47171 GCF_042728595.1 Isoptericola sp. NPDC060185
ATTCGTGACCGAATCGGGGCCGAACGCCCGCTCACAGCACCCGGCTGGGTGGGTGGTTCGCTCAGCCGATGAGGTGCTGGAGCGCGAGCTGGTGCAGGCGCACCAGGCCGTAGTCGCGCTCGGCGACGGCGTCGACGTCCAGGTCCTCGTAGGCCGAGCGGTCGGCGAGGAACGCGTCGAACGACTCGCCCGCGCCGAGGGTCGGCTCGTTCAGCTCGAAGATGCCGGCGTGCTCGAACGCCTTCTGCACCTCGGGGTCCTCGCGGTAGGCCTTCGCCTTGGCCGCGAGCATGTCGTAGGTCGCCATGTTCGCCTTCGCCGACTCCCACACGCCGTCGAGGTACTCGGTGCGGCTGGGCTTGTAGTCGAAGTGGCGCGGGCCCTCGTAGCGCGGGCCGCCGTTGGGGAAGCCGTTCTCGAGCAGGTCCACCGTGAAGAACGCGCTCAGCAGGTCGCCGTGGCCGAAGACGAGGTCCTGGTCGTAGCGGGGCCCGTGCTGGCCGTTGAGGTCGATGTGGAACAGCTTGCCCGCGTACAGAGCCAGCGCGAGGCCGTGCGTGTAGTTGAGGCCCGCCATCTGCTCGTGGCCCGTCTCCGGGTTGAGGCCCACGATGTCGCCGTGCTCGAGCGTGTCGATGAGGGCGATCGCGTGGCCGATGGTCGGCACGAAGATGTCGCCGCGGGGCTCGTTGGGCTTGGGCTCCAGCGCGATGCGCAGGTCGTAGCCCTTCTCCTTGATGTAGGCGGCGACGGTGTCGATGCCCTCCGCGTAGCGGGCGTGCGCGGAGTGCAGGTCCTTGGAGTTGTCGTACTCCGTGCCCTCGCGACCGCCCCACATGACGAACGTCGAGGCGCCCATCTCGGCGGCCAGGTCGACGTTGGTGAGCACCTTGCGCAGGCCGTAGCGGCGCACCGCGCGGTTGTTCGAGGTGAACGCGCCGTCCTTGAAGATCGGGTGCGTGAAGGTGTTGGTGGTGACCATCTCGCAGACGAGGCCGGTCTCCTGGGACGCCTTCTTCACGGCGTCGATGTGCTTCTGGCGCTCCGCGCCCTCGCCGCCGAACGGGAAGACGTCGTTGTCGTGGAACGTGAAGCCCCAGGCGCCGAGGTCGGCCAGCTTGCGGATCGACTCCGCGGGGTCCAGGTCGGGGCGGGTGGCGGTGCCGAACGGGTCGGCGGCCGGCCAGCCCACGGTCCACAGGCCGAACGAGTACTTGATGTCGCTCACGGGGTTCTCCTCGTCGAGTCGTGTGTCGATGGTGGCCGGAACGTCGTGCCGGGCCTTCCGCCGCGTCCGTGCGGCGTTTTGTTGTACGGCTGAACTATTGCGCGTCGCTGGGCTAGAGTCAACACGTGCCAGCCACTTCGACGACGACGCCCGAGCGGGTCCCTCGCGTGCCCGACGGCGCCGCCGCCTCGCGCCAGCACACCCTGCGGGAGCGAAACCTCCGCCTCGTCGCCGGGGCCGTCTTCGGCGCCGACCGGCCGCCGTCGCGCGCCGACGTCGCCGCCGCCACCGGACTCACGCGGGCCACCGTCTCGACCCTCGTCGACCGGCTCGTGGCCGGCGGCCTGCTTGCCGAGCTGCCGCCCGTCGTCGCGCAGCGGGCCGGTCGTCCCGCCGTCCCGCTCGTGCCCGCCGGCCGCACCGTCGTCGGGCTCGGGCTCGAGGTGAACGTCGACTACCTCGGCGTCCGCGCGCTCGACCTCGTGGGCGACGTCGTGGCCGAGCGTGTCGTCACCGGCTCCCTGCACGACTCCGACCCGCGCGACGTGCTGGCGCGCCTGCGCGGGCTCGCCGTCGACGTCGTCACCGAGGTCGAGGCCGGCGGCATGCGCGTCGCCGGCGCGCGCCTCGCGCTGCCCGGCCTCGTCGACGTGCGCGGGGCGCGGCTGGAGGTGGCGCCCAACCTGGGCTGGTCGTCCGTCGAGCCCGTCCCCGAGCTGGACCTGCGTACCGGCAGCGGGGAGCCGCTCGACGTCGAGGTGGCCAACGAGGCCAAGCTCGCCGCCCTCGCCGAGCTCGCCGGCGAGGTGCCGCCGTCGTTCCTCTACGTCTCCGGCGACGTCGGGGTCGGCGCGGGGATCGTCGTGGACCGGCAGCTCTTCCTCGGCGAGCGCGGCTGGAACGGCGAGATCGGGCACGTCGTCGTCGACCCCGCCGGCCCGCGCTGCTCGTGCGGCGCCACCGGCTGCCTGGAGCAGTACGCCGGCAAGGAGGTGCTGCTGCGCGGCGCCGGCCTGCCGTCCTCGGCCCCCGTGCACGCGATCGTCGACCTGCTCCGCGCCGGCGACGCCGCCGCCCTCGACACCGTCCGCCGCGCCGGACGGGCGCTGGGCTCCGCGCTGGCCACCTTCGTCAACCTCGTCGACGTCTCCACCGTCGTGCTCGGCGGCGCGTACGCCGAGCTGTTCGGCTGGGTCGGGCACGTGGTCGCCGGCGTCGTCGAGGAGCGCGCGCTCGCCGCGCCGTTCGCGCCGGTGGACGTCCGCCCCGCCGCCGCCGGCCCGCACGCCGCCCTCACCGGCGGCGCGCGCGAGGTGCTGCGGTCGGTGGTCGCCGATCCGGCCGGTTGGGTCTGATTCAGGCCGACGGTCCACCGGCCGCTAGGCTTGTGCACGTCGAGGCCCCGGGTCTGGACGATCGGTCGCCTTCGGTGGCCGCGCCTGCGTAGCTCAGTGGATAGAGCAACCGCCTCCTAAGCGGTAGGTCGCGCGTTCGAGTCGCGCCGCGGGCACCTTGCTCGAAGAGCTCCGTCACGCTCCCGCTCTGTGTCGGTGGTGTGCGGGACAGTCGTTCGATGGCGCGGTTTGCGACGTTCCGATTCTGCCTCGACCCGACGGTCGAGCAGATCGCTGCGCTCGAGCGGCACGTCGGAGCCTCGCGGTTCGCCTACAACCAGTGCTTGCGGATGGTCTTCGACGCCCGCCGGGCCAAGGAGTCCGGCGCGCCGGTGAAGGTGCCGCGCACGGGCTACGACCTCGTCAACGGCTTCAACAGGTGGAAGAAGTCGGCGGCCGCCGGACGGGTCTTCGCCGTCGACGGCGCGGGTGTCGCTTCCGTGAGCGAGACGGGACTTCGCTGGCGCCACGAGGTCTTCCAGCAGGTCTTCGAGGAGGCGGCCGTCGACCTCGGGCGCGGGCTCGCGGCATGGTCGGAGTCGCGGCGGGGCGAGCGAGCCGGAGCCCCGGTCGCCCACCCCCGCTTCAAGAAGAAGGGGACGGCAAGGCCGTCGTTCCGCATCCGGAACCAGTTCCCCAAGGCCGGGAAGCCGGCGATCCGCGTGGGGGGCGACGACCACCCGAGGTCGGTGCGCGTCCCCGGCGTCGGGGTGATGCGTGTCCGCGAGGACACGCGCCGGCTCCGGCGCATGGTCGCCAGGGGACGGGCACGGATCCTCTTCGCGACCGTCACTCGGGGGCGCGGTCGATGGTGGGTGTCATTGAACGTCGAGGCAGCCGACCTGCACCCGGCCCGACAGCACGCGGAGCCCGAGGCCGCCACGCCGTGGGTGGGCGTCGACCTCGGTCTCGCGTCGCTCGTGGTCGCGGCGCGGAGCGACGGGACGGAGGTCGACCGCATCGACGAATGGCCGCGCACGCTCACCGTCACCGCGCGCCGCCAGCGTCACCTGCATCGTGCCGTGACCCGTAAGAAGCCCGGCTCCAGGAAGCGACGCAAGGCGGCCGACCGGCTCGGTCGCTACTACTTCCGGACGGCGGAGATCCGTCGCCGGCACGCACACGAGGTCTCGAACCGGTTGGTCAAGAACCACGCCCGGCTGGTCATCGAGCACCTTGACGTCCGCGGGATGCTCGTCCGCAACCCGAACCTCGCGAGGGCGATCCACGACGTCGGCTGGGGGCTCGTCCGGCGCCAGATCGCCTACAAGCAGGAGTGGCGCGGCGGGGAGCTGGCCGTCGCCGACCGGTGGTTCCCGTCCACGAAGACGTGCTCCGGATGCGGCGCGGTCCGGGACATGGGCGGAGTTGCCCTGCGGACCTACGTCTGCCGCGTCTGCGGCCTGATGATCGATCGCGACCGCAACGCCGCGATCAACCTCGCCGTCTGGGCCGAGCTGCACCACGGTGCGGATGCCCAGGCCCGGGACCTTCACGCAGAGGGCCCGGACATCAAAGCCCGCCGATGGGAACGCACTGGCCGCCGCCTCCGCAGCGGTGAAACGGACCCAGGTGACGTGGGAACCGACGCCTGGACCTTGCCGGTCTGAGCGAAGGACGCCCGAGAAGGGCGGTGCCAGCAGGAGTCGCACGCTGAAAGACCAAGGACGCTGGCTCGCGGCAAAGAGGGGGTCGTGGGGTCCCCGGGTGAAGTTCGTTCGTGTCGGGACGCTCCGTGATGCCCCGTTGAGAGCCCTGGGCTACGGTCCGGAAAAGTCCGTCGACAGCAACGGAGCTGGCGTCATGACCGAGGAACAACCCTGGCACGAGGCGCGACTGATCCCGACGTCGGGCATCAACGGAGCCGACGAGCAGGAGCGCCGGGCGACGTCGGCGCTGCTCGCCGTCATGGTCGCCGTGCGCGAGTTCGGCCGCGCCCTGACGAAGCCGTTCGGCGCCCCTGCGGGGCAGGTGGAGGCCTTCATCGAGGTCCCCTTCATGCTCGGCGAGAGGCGGCTGTATCCGGACGGGCTCGTCCGGGTGAGGCGTGGGCAGAAGTCCTGGACCGCCCTGATCGAGGTCAAGACGGGGCGCAACGAGCTCGCCCGCGACCAGATCGAGAACTACCTGGACATCGCGCGGCAGCAGGGGTTCGACGCGGTCGTCACCATCTCGAACGAGATCCCCCCGGTCGTCGGGCAGCACCCGACCAAGGTCGACAAGCGCCGCCTGCGGAAGGTCGAGCTCCATCACCTGTCGTGGACCAAGGTGCTGGCTGAGGCGGTCATGCAGAAGGAGTTCCGCGGCGTCGCGGATCCGGACCAGGCATGGATCCTCGGCGAGCTGGTGCGGTACCTGGAGCACCCACGGTCCGGCGCGTTGGAGTTCGAGGACATGGGTGAGAGCTGGGTCGCGGTCCGCGACGCGGTGCGCACCGGGACGTTGCGGCCGAACGACAGGGGCGTCGAGGGGGTCGCTGCCCGGTTCGACGCGCTGCTGCGCTTCGCGAGCCTCGAGCTGGGCCGCACTCTGGGCGCTGAGGTGGCCACCGTCGTGTCACGGAAGGAGCAGGCCGATCCCGCACTGCGGACCCAGGGGCTGGTGTCTTCCCTGGTGGACGGCGGTGTACTGAGCGGTTCGATCCGCATCCCCGACACCGTCGGGGACCTGGTCGTGACGGCGGACCTCCGGGCCCGGACGATCACCTGCCACGTGGACGTGGACGCGCCGCGCGAAGGTCGGCCGGCGACACGCGTGCGGTGGCTGGTGCGTCAGCTCAAGAACGCGCCGGACGCTGTGCGGGTCGAGACGTTCGTCGCTCACGCCCGAGGCTCGGCGGCAGCCGAGCTGCTCCGCGACGTGCGCGACGATCCGACGCGGCTCGTCGTCGACCCCAAGAAGGAACTGCGTTCGTTCCGCGTCGCGATGGCGGCGCCGATGGGGGCCAAGCGGGGGCGCGGACAGGGCGGCTTCATCGACTCCGCGCTCGACGTCGTCGACGCGTTCTATGCCGAGGTGATGCAGCATCTCAAGGCCTGGTCTGCGGCTCCTCCCAAGGTGCGGCCCGTTCCCGACGACGACGCCGAGGCACGTGCCGGGGAGCCGCTCGTGTCGACCTCGTTGTCCTCCCAGGACGGGATCGAGCACGACTGACCGAGGGTGTATCCACCCCGTCCTAGGCTCACCACATGCCACCACTCGACGTCGAACCGCGCCTGGACTCCGCGGACCCGGCGGCGCAGTTCGCCGCCTACCTCGACTACTACCGCGCCGTCGTGGCGCGCAAGGTCGAGGGGCTGACGGACGCGCAGCTGCGGAGCAGCCTGCTGCCGTCGGGGTGGACGCCGCTGGAGATGGTGTCCCACCTGGCGCACATGGAGCGCCGCTGGTTCGTGTGGGGCTTCCTGGGCGAGCAGGTGGACCGGCCGTGGGGCGACAACGCGGACGACGCCCCGGAGGGCCCGTGGTGCGTCCCCGACGGCGTCGGCCGCGACGACCTTGTCGCCGCACTTCACGCCGCCGGTGAGCGGACGCGTGCCGTCCTGGCGAGCCACGACGTCGCCGAGCGGGCCGCCGTCGGCGGGCGGTTCACGACCGACGACGGCACCCCGCCCACGCTGCTGTGGATCTGCTTCCACGTGCTGCAGGAGTACGCGCGGCACGCCGGTCACCTCGACATCGCACGGGAGCTCGCCGACGGCTCGACGGGGGAGTAGCCCGAACTACCTCGCGCGGAACCGGACTACCTCGCCAGGATCCGGACCACCTCGCGGTCAGTCGGCCTGGGCGTGCGCGATGTGCGCGAGCTGGCGCCACACGAGCGCGAGCGTCAGGCCTGCGCCGACGAAGCCGAACCACATCGGCGCGGTGAGGCCCCAGTGCTCGGCCAGGACGCCGCCGACGGCGTTGCCCACGACGATGCCGCCGAACACGCACATCATGTAGGCCGACCCGACGCGGCCCTG
This sequence comes from Isoptericola sp. NPDC060185, assembly GCF_042728595.1. Taxonomy (NCBI): domain Bacteria; kingdom Bacillati; phylum Actinomycetota; class Actinomycetes; order Micrococcales; family Promicromonosporaceae; genus Isoptericola; species Isoptericola sp. NPDC060185. Next base: position 6,588 of record NZ_JBHWYY010000031.1, read on the forward strand.
GAACCGGGTGGGGGTGGCGCGCTGGCGCACGGTGTTGGACACGGTGCCCCAGACGAACGAGTACGCGCCGAAGACGAACAGGATCACCATGGCGACCCAGCCGGTCGTCGCGAGGGCGAGCGCGAGGTGGAACAGCACCTCGAGCGTCAGGCACACCTTCATCAGGGTGGCGAGCGAGTACCGCCGCTCGAGCCTGCCGTAGGAGAACGTGCCGATCAGCCCGCCGACGGCGGCGGCCGTGGTGAGCAGCCCGTAGCCGACGGGGCCCATCTGCAGGTAGTCCAGCGAGTACTTCACGAGGATGCCCCAGGGGGCGGCCCACGTGGCGTTGAAGACGAGGATCACGAGGGCGAGCGTGCGGACCGGCGGGTTCGTCCAGATCCAGCGCAGCCCCTCGGCGATGTCGTGGCGCACCTTGCGGCGCTCGCCGTCGAGGCGCGCACCGGGAGCGGGTGGCACGGGCGTCAGGACCACCTTGCTCACGAGCAGCACGGCGAGCACCACGGTGAGGACCTGCACGGCGAAGGGCCACGCGGCGCCGGCGGCGAAGAGCGCGGCGCCCAGCGGCGGCCCGACCAGCTGGTTCGCGGTGAGGAACCCGGCCTGCAGGCGCGAGTTGCCGATGCCGAGGTCGGCGGGGCGCACCAGCATCGGCAGCAGGGTCTGGGAGGTGGTGTCCGCGAAGACCTCGGCCACGCCCATGAGGAGCATCGCGGCGAGGACGACGCCGATGTTCACGTGCCCGGTCACGATGACGACGCACAGGGCGGCGACGACGACGGCACGCAGCAGGTTGGCGACGATGACGAGCCGGCGGCGGTCGAGCCGGTCGGCGAGCACACCGGCCCAGAGGCCGAAGATCAACCAGGGCAGGCGCTGCAGCATGGCGGCGAGCGCGACGAGGATGGCGGAGCTGGTCTGCGACGCGACCAGCAGGGGGCCCGCCGCGAGCGCGACGCCGTCGCCGATGTTGCTCACCCAGGACGCGGACATCAGCCACCGGAACCCGGTGCCCATGCGCGCGGGCGCGACCGCCTCGACCACTCGTCTCACGGGCGACCAGCCTAGGTGCCCGGGGCCGGGCGTCCGCCTCAGATCTTCCTCACATGGGTTGCGAGGTTCGCCCTCCTCGCATATTGACGGCATCGGCGGCGGGCGGCACACTCTCGGTGACGGCGCGCATCGCCCGCCCCCTGCGCGGTGCGCGCTGTCCCTTGCCGGGCCGAGCCCGGCCCGACGCCCCTTCGGACCCCCCGCCGAGGGGGCGTCTACGTGCCCGCCGGTCGCGACCGACCAGTCGCGGCGGCCCGGCTCCGGCGCCTGCTCCCGCCGTTCCCCGGCGCGCCGAGCCCGGACCGAGGGGTCGGCCGTTCTACCGTGCTGGCGTGAGAGCCGCCCGACGATCCACCGCCACGACCGCGGTCGACCCCTCCGCCGGGGCCCCCGCCGCGCCGGCCACGTCCTCCGGGACGGGCCAGGACGGCGACGGTCCCCAGGGCGCAGGAGCCGACACCCCCGACGCCGCGCGCGGGGGCCACGACCAGCAGCACGACGCCGGCCCGGGGGACCGCCCGTCGGGCTCCGGGCCGCACGCGCGGCGGTCGGGCGAGAGCGCGTCGTCCGCGGCGGCCGCGGCCGTCGAGACGGCGACCCGCCGCTGGCGCGCCTCCCTCGTCGACATGGTCGGCGGCTCCTCCCTGTCGGACGTCGGCCTGCTCGGCGAGGCCATCGTCGACCTGTCCAAGGCGCACCCCAACGGCGTCGCGGGGCTGTTCGCCGGCCGCCCGACGCGCCTGTCGAACCTGGTGCGCGAGGGCGAGGCGCTCCCCGCGGCCCGTCGCCGCGCCCGCGCCGTCGCGGCCCGCGCCGCGGAGCACGCGTCGCGCTACGGCGTCGCGCCCACGTACCTCGCGATCGGTGTGGCCACGTGGGTGGAGCACGACGACGAGCCGGAGGTCCCCTTCGGGGGCGGTGGGCCGCAGCGGCACGACGTCGCCGCGCTCGCCCGGGTCGCGTCGTCGGGCGCGACGGCGGCCGTCACCGCCGAGGCGGGCGAGGCGCTCGACGACGACGCGACCGCGGACGACGGAGCCGGGGGAGCCGCGGAGGCAGGGGCCGACGCGTCCGGCGCCGCGGGCGCCGAGGAGACGACCGGCTTCGCCGACATCGACACCGGCGAGGGCCCCGCGCTGACGACGTCGATCCCGGTCGTGTCGATGGCGTCGCGGGAGCGGTCCGCCGCGCCGCGCGCCACGCCGCCGGACCCCGACGAGGCCCCGCCGGCCGGCCGCGTGGTGCACGCGCCCGTGGTGCTGCGGCCCGTCACGCTGACGCCGCGCGGGGACGGCGGCGCCGACTACGACCTCACGCTGGAGCCGACGGTCGAGATCAACCCCGTGGTGGCGCGCACGCTGCGCGCGCACGGGGCGCTGCTGGACCCGGCGGCCCTGGCCCGCGCGACCTTCACCCTGGCCGGGTTCGACCCGACCGACGTGCTGGCCCGCGTGGCCGCGCTCGGCGAGGCCGTGCTCGAGGACTTCCAGCTCGACCGACGGGTGCTGGTGGGCACCTTCGTGCACCCCGGGCAGGCGCTGGTCGACGACCTCGACCAGCTCTCGCCGTCGCTGCACCGGCACGAGGTCGTGGCCGCGCTCGCCGGGGTCGACGACGCCGCGCAGCGACTGGCCGCGCTGGACCTCCCGGCCGTGCGCCGCGGCGACGCCGACCCGACGCGCGAGCGGGGAGTCGGCGACCTGGACCCGCAGCAGCGTTCCGTGCTGGACGCGCTCGCCACGGGCGGGCACCTGTTCGTCGACGCGCCCGTCGGGTCGGACGTCGCGGGCACGCTCGCGGCCGTGGTCGGCGAGGCGACCGCCGCGGGCCGGTCCGTGCTCTACGTGACGGGGCACCGCCGGGCGGCCGACCGGCTGGCGCTGCAGCTCGACGGGCTGGGTCTGGAGAGCCTGCTGCTCGACGTGCCGCCGTACCCGACGTGGCGCGAGGACGTGACGCGGCGTCTGCTGTCCGCGATGGCGAGCGAGCCGGAGCAGGTGGACGTGGACGGCGCCGCGCGGGTGCGTGACGCGCTGATCGGCACCCGCTCCCAGCTCACGGGCTACATCGAGGCCCTGCACCAGCCTCGCTCGCCGTGGCAGGTCTCCGCCTACGACGCGCTGCAGGCGCTCGCGCGCCTCACGTCCGAGCGGCCGGCGCCGTCGACCACCGTGCGGCTCGCGTCGGAGTCGGTGCTGGCGCTCACCCCGGAGCGGCGCCGCGAGATCTCGGCCGGCCTGGAGCGCGCGGCCGCGCTCGGCGCGTTCACGCTGCGGCCGTCGTCGACCCCCTGGTACGGGGCGCACCTGCTCACGGACGACGACGCGCAGCAGGCGCTGGTGCGGGTGGAGCGGCTGCGCGACGTCACGCTGCCGCAGCTGCGCCGCCAGCTCGCGTACACGGGCGAGGTCACGGGCCTGACGACGCCGACGACGGTGCGCGGCTGGGGCGAGCAGCTCGCGATGCTCGGCGGCATGCGCAGCACCCTCGACCTGTTCCACCCGATGGTTTTCGAGCGCACGGCCGCCGACCTCGTGCAGGCGACGGCGTCCCGGCGCTGGCGGGCCGAGCACGGCATCGAGATGGGCTGGTTCGCGCGCCGGCGGCTGCGCAAGCGCGCCAAGGACATGGTGCGCCCCGGGGTGCGGGTGCCGAACCTGCACGAGGCGCTGGTGCAGGTGCAGGAGCAGCGCGACGTGTGGGCCGAGCACGCCCGCCGCGGCGGGTGGCCCACCCTCCCTGAGGGGCTCGCGTCGATCGAGGACACGTACGAGGCGGTGCGCATCGACCTCGAGGCGCTCGAGCCCGTGCTGGCCCCGACCACGCTGGGCGGCCACCTGTCCGAGCTCGACCTCGACGGGCTCGCCGAGCGGCTCCAGCGCCTCGCCGGTGCCGCGGACACGCTCGCGACGCTGCCGGAGCGCACCCGCCTGCTGCGCGAGTCCCGGACGGCGGGCGTCGGCGACCTGGTGGACGACCTCACCGACCGGCGGGTGCCGGGCGACCTCGTGGGGGCGGAGCTGGAGCTCGCCTGGTGGTCGTCCGTCTTCGAGCAGCTTCTCGCCGCCGACCCGGTCCTCGCCGGGCAGGACGGCGTGGGGCTCGACGCGCTCGCCCGCCGCTTCCGCGACCTCGACCGCGAGCACCTGGCGGCGCTGTCCCAGCCGGTGCGGGTCGCCGCACGGGCCCACCTCGGTGCCGCGATGCGGGAGGACCGCGACTCCGCGGAGGCGCTGTTCACCGAGCTCATGGAGGGCCGGATGACGACCCTGCGGGACGTCGCCGAACGGCACGGGGACGTGCTGCGGCGCCTGCGTCCGGCGCTGGTCGCCACGCCCACCCTGGTGCCGCACCTGCTGCCCGAGCACCGCACGGCGGACGTCGTCATCCTCGATGCGGTCCAGCACGTGCCCACGGAGGTCGTGGTGCCCGCGATCGCGCGCGGCCGTCAGATCGTGGTGGTCGGGGACCCGCGCTCGGCATCGGGCACCAGCGTGCACGAGCTGGCCGCCCTGCTGCCCACGGTCACGCTGCAGCCGCACGAGAACAGCCGCGACCCCGAGCTGACCCGGCTGCTCGCCGCGCACGGCTACGAGGGCCTGCTGCGGCCGGCACCGCTGCCGCGCGCGGAGGCGCTCGTGCACCTGGACGTGGTGGACGGCACGGGCATGCCCGACCCGGTCTCGGGCAGCGTCGAGAGCACGCAGGCCGAGGTGGACCGCGTGGTCGAGGTCGCCATCGAGCACGCCCTGACCCGCCCGGAGGAGACGTTCGCCGTCGTCACGGTGACGGCCGCGCACGCCGACCGGGTGCGCGAGGCGCTGCTCGCCGAGGTGCGCGCCAACCCCGCGCTCGCGCCGTTCTTCTCGGGCTCGCGGCCCGAGCCCGTCGTCGTCGCCGACATCACCGGCGTGGCCGGGCTGTCCCGGGACACCGTGCTGCTGTCCGTCGGCTTCGGCCGCACCCCGCACGGCCGCGTGCTGCACCGCTTCGGCGTGCTGGGCGAGGCCGGGGGAGAGGCCATGCTGGTCGGCGCACTGGGCGCCACCCGCAAGCGGCTGCACGTCGTGTCCTGCTTCCGGGCCGACGCCCTCGACCCCGAGCGGCTGCGCGGCGCCGGCCCGCGGCTGCTGGTCGAGACGCTGGACCTCGCCGAGCGGCGCTCCGGCGTCGCCGACCAGGTGCGCCTCGGCAACGGCGTCGACGTCGGCCGCGCCCCCGACCGGCTCCTGGTCGACCTGGGCGAGCGGCTCTGGAAGCTCGGCTACCTCGTCGAGACCGACTACGGCGCCCCGGACGGCGACCGCATCCCCCTCGTCGTGGGGCACCCGGACCTGCCGGGCGAGCTGCTCGTCGCCGTGCTGACCGACGACGCCGCGTACGTGGCCGAGCCGTCCGTGCGCGTGCGGGACCGGCAGCTCGCCGAACGGCTCGAGCGGCTGGGGTGGGTCGTGACGCAGGTCTGGTCCGCCGCCGCGTTCCTCGACCCGGACGGCGAGGCCGACCGCGTGCGCCGGCTCGTCCAGCGGGTGCGCGACGAGCGCATCGGCACCGCCGGCGGCGTCGTGCCGCCGCGGGAGGTCGTCGTGCCGGTGCTGCCGGACGAGGACGAGCCGGCGGTCGACGTCGCCCCGGCCGTCGAGGTCGTCGACGTCGCGCCGGAAGACGACGCCGAGGCCGTCGACGCAGCGATCGTCGATGCCGCGGCCGTCGATGCCGCGGCCGTCGACGCCGTGGGCTCTGCCGCCGTCGAAGCGGCGGCCGAGGAGGCCGGGCTGGTGACGGACGACGCCGCGGGCGACGTCACGGTCGACGAGGTCGAGGCCACGACGGAGGGCGCCGGGGTCGCGCCGGACGACGCCGCGGTGGCTCAGGACGGCGCCGAGGCAGGCCCGGAGGACATCGGGGTGGCCACGGACAAGGAGACTGCGAAGGACGACGGGTCGCCCGAGGCCTGACCGTGCGGGGCGCGGCGGCCCGCTGCACGGCGTGACGGACAATGGCCGGGTGAACGATTCCCCCGAGCGGGCCGCCACGCCGTCCGGCGCCGAGCCGGACGAGACCGCGCCGAGCACGGCCGCCCCGCGCCGCAGGCGTCGCCGCGTGGTGCGTCAGGGCACGGAGCGGGAGACGGTCATGGGCCAGACCTCCGACGACCGCGGCGGGCACGACGACAACGACGACCGGCTGCTGCGGGACGTCCCACCGCACTGGGGTCGCCGCTGACGCCGGCACCGACGCCGGCGCCGACGCCACCGACGCTGACGCCGCCGACGCTGACGCCGCCGCCGCTGACGCTGACGCCGCTGACGCTGACGCCGCCGACGCTGACGCCGCCGACGCTGACGCCGCCGTGTGTGGCGTCCCGGGACGTCAGTGCCGCGCGGGCCCGGCCTGCGCGGCGAGGAGGTCGCGGATCTCCTGCAGCAGCACGGTGTCCTGGGCCAGCGGCTCCGGCTCCTCCACCTGGCCGCGGGCGCGGCGCTCGGCGAGCTTGTTCAGCGGCAGGACGATCGCGAAGTACAGCGCGGCCGCGATGATGAGGAAGTTGAGGACGGCGTCGAGGAAGCCTCCGATGGACATCACGGACGCCGCGACGTCGCCGTGCTCGGGTCGGAGCGTGATGTCCCACAGGTTCGTCAGGTCGGGCTTGCCGAAGATCGCGCCGATGATCGGGTTGAGGATGTTGTCGACCATGGCGGTGACGACGGCTGTGAACGCCCCGCCGATGATGATGCCGACGGCGAGGTCGACCACGCTGCCGCGCATGATGAATTCCTTGAAGCCTGCAAGCATGCTCTTCATGTGATGCCCCCTGGTGGTGCGGACGCGCCGGGAGAACCCGGCGGCTGACGGTCGCCGATTCTCGCGGGCGAGTCCCGGCGCCGCAACGGCGGGGCGGGTGTGTCACGGCGACGGCGCACGTGACAGGGCTCACCTCGCCCGGCTCACTCACCCGGCTCAGCGCACCCGACTCACCTCACCAGGACGGCGCCGACGGTGCCCCCGCCCGACGCGGCGGACAGCCCCGGCGCCTCGTCCTCGGACACGGCCACGAGCGTGACGTCGATGCCGTCGGACGCCCCCACGGGGCCGCCGAGGAGGCCACCGCCGGCGTCGGTCGCAGCTCCCGCAGCGGGGCGGGGGAGCACGAGGGCCCGCCGTGCGAGATACGGCGCGGGATCGCCATCTGCGTCGCTATTGAGGTCGGTGCGCGACCCGCCGCCGGCCTCGCCCGCCCGCACGAGGTCGACCCGGTCGCCGGGGCGCAGCCAGCCGGCGGCGGTGGCGTCGAGGCGGACCGGCACGACGACCGTGCCGACCGGCGCCTGGGCCACGACACCGCCGCCGGGAAGCAGCTCGGCGCGCAGCGGGAGCCCGGCGGGCAGGGCGGTGGCGGGCGCGCGGCCGACGAGGTCGGCGGGGGAGGCGACGGCGCCCTCGGGGGCGAGGGCTGCGGCCACGGGGACGGTGGTGAGGTCGGCCGCGGACACCGGCTCGCCGGCGGGCAGCTCGCGCACGGGGACCACGACGTCGACGGAGGGCGGCGGCGCGGGACGCACCGCCTGGACGACGGCGACGGCCGCGAACCCGCAGCACACGGCGGCCAGGACGAAGCGGGATCGCCAGAGGGCGGCGCGCAGGCGGCGCAGGGCGCGGCGGCCGGGCGGGGAGCCGCGGTCACGGGGACCGGCGGGCTCGTCGGAGCGGCGTCGGGAGGGGCGGGTCAGCATGTCGGGCAGCGGCATGGCGGCGACGCTAGGTCCCCGTCGTGCGCCCGCCCTGACCCGTCGGCGCGCCTGTGGACGACCGACCCCTGGGGGCAGCGCTCAGGCCAGCGCCCCGGTGCCGGCGTCCTCGCGACGGGTCAGGAGGACGCGGCCTTGGAGGCGCCCGACGACGACGAGCTCGACGAGGAGCCGCTCGACGACGAGCTGCCGGACGACGAGGACGACGACGACCCGGACGACTCCTTGCCCGCCGACACGGTGCTGGAGGAGGTGCCGGTGCTCTTGCCCGACCCGGAGCGCGAGTCCGTGCGGTAGAACCCCGACCCCTTGAAGGTGACGCCGACGGAGCCGTACTGCTTGCGCAGCGCGCCGCCGCACTCGGGGCAGACGGTGAGCGAGTCGTCGGTGAACGCCTGGTGGACGTCGAAGGCGTGGCCGCAGTCGGCACACCGGTACGCGTAGGTGGGCACGTGATCTCCTCGGGGCGGACGCCGGCACCTGCCGCGGGACGCGGGATGCTGGCACTCAGGTGATGCGAGTGCCAATCATACGCCGGACGGTAGTCTCGCCTGCGTGTCAGCGACCGCCACCCCTGCAGCACCCGGAAGCCCGTCCGAGCCGGACCCCTCGTCGGACGGTACGGAGAACGAGGAGACGGGGCCCCGTCCGGCCCGGCGCTCGCGGCTCCGCAGCGCCGTCGCCGGTGTCGCGGTCGTCGTCGTGCTGGCGCTCGTGGCCACCACCGTCTTCACCGTCGTGACGCTGCGGCGCCCCCTGCCGGACCACGAGGGCACGCAGCAGGTGCCGGGCCTCACCTCCGCCGTCGAGGTGCGCCGCGACGCGCAGGACGTGCCGCAGGTCTACGCGGACACCCCGGAGGACCTGTTCCAGGCGCAGGGCTACCTGCAGGCGCAGGACCGCTTCTTCGAGATGGACTACCGCCGGCACGTGACGGCCGGGCGGCTGGCGGAGCTCGTCGGCGACGTCCCGGAGGCGATCGAGGCCGACAAGGTGACGCGCACCTTCGGCTGGCGCCGGGTGGCGGAGCAGGAGTGGCACGACATCTCCGACGAGTCCCGGGAGTACCTCCAGGCGTACGCGCAGGGCGTGAACGCCTACCTCGACGGGCGCGACGCGGAGGAGCTCGGCGTCGAGTACACCGTGCTGGGCGCGACGGTGGACGTGCAGGAGCCGGAGCCGTGGGACCCGGTGGACTCGCTCGCCTGGCTCAAGGCGATGGCCTGGGACCTGCGCGGCAACTACGACAGCGAGCTCGACCGCGCCCTCGCCTACAGCACCCTCGGCGAGACGGACCTGGTCGACGAGCTGTTCCCGGACTACGACGCCAGCGGCAACCACCCCGTGCTGCGCAACCGCGACCTGGCGAACCGGGTCACCGGCGACGCCTCGCAGGAGGGCGGCCCGGCGTCGGACGCCGAGCTCACGTCCGCCCTCACCGGGCGCACCACGGGCGCCGGTGCGGCGACGGACGCGCTGGGCTCCGCCGTCGACTCCGCCCGCAGCGCGCTCGACGCGGTCCCGGTGCTGGTGGGCCGCGGCGACGCGGCGGGCTCCAACTCGTGGGTCGTCTCGGGCGACCACACGGCGTCCGGCAAGCCGATGCTCGCCAACGACCCGCACCTGGCGCTCTCCGCGCCGGGCATCTGGTCGCAGGTGGGCCTGCACTGCAACCAGGTGAGCGACGCGTGCCCCTTCGACGTCGCGGGCTTCTCGTTCGCGGGCTTCCCCGGCGTGATCATCGGCCACAACGGCGACCTCGCCTGGGGCCTGACCAACATGGGCGCCGACGTCACCGACTTCTTCATCGAGCGGGTGCGCGGCGACACCTGGCTCAAGGACGGCGATGCCGAGGACTGGGAGCAGCTCGACGTCCGCAAGGAGACCATCCGCGTGGCGGGCGGCAAGCCCGTCGACCTCACCGTGCGCAGCACCGAGCACGGCCCGATCGTCTCGGACGTGCTCGACGTCGGCGACGTCGTGGGCGCGCCCACGCAGGAGGGCACCGAGTTCGGGGAGTACGCCGTCGCGCTGCAGTGGACGGCGCTGCAGCCGGGCCGCACCGCCGACGCCGTCTTCGCGTTCGACACGGCCAAGGACGCCAAGGACATCCGCGCCGCCGCCGCGCTGTTCGAGGTGCCGGCGCAGAGCATCGTCTTCGCCACCACCGACGGGCACATCGGCTACCAGGCGCCCGGCCGCATCCCCGTGCGCGCCAAGGTCAAGGGCCCGGTGCCGTCCGGCGGCACGTGGCCCCGGCCCGGCTGGGACCCGCGCTACGACTGGAAGGGTTGGGTGGACCCGGACGACATGCCCCGCGCCCTCGACCCGCAGGAGGGCTTCGTCGTCGCGGCCAACCAGGCCGTGCTGCGCAGCGGCACCCAGCCGTACCTCGCGGACGACTGGGACTACGGCTACCGCTCCGAGCGCATCCGCACCCTGCTGACGGAGCAGATCGCGACGGGCCGCCCCTTCACCGTCGAGGACATGAACCGCATCCAGAACGACGACTGGTCGGCGTTCGCGGAGGCCCTCGTGCCGGCGCTGCTGGACATCGACCTCGACGACTCGTACGTCGCGGCCGGGCAGGACCTGCTCGCCGACTGGGACTACCGGATGGACGCCGACTCGCCCGCCGCCGCGTACTTCGCCGCCGTGTGGCGCAACCTTCTGCAGGAGGCGTTCTGGGACGACCTGCCCACGAGCATGCGGCCCGACGGCGGCTCGCAGTGGCTCGTCGTCGTGACGTCGATGCTGGACCGCTCCGACGACAAGTTCTGGGACGACCGCACCACCGCGAACGTGGTCGAGTCCCGTGACGAGATCCTCACGCGCGCCCTCATCAGCGCGCGGCGCGACCTCACGGTCGAGCTGTCCAAGGAGCCGTCCGACTGGGACTGGGGCACGCTGCACACCCTGCGCCTCGAGCACCCGGTGCTCGGCGGCGCGGGCGTGCCGAGCCTCGTGCGCGACCTCGTGAACCCGGACCCGGTGAAGATGCCGGGCGGCTCGTCCATCGTCAACGCGACGGGGTGGGACGCCGGCACCGGCAGCTTCGCGGTGACGACCGGGCCGTCCATGCGGATGGTCGTGGACATGGCCGACCTGGACGCCTCCACGTGGGTCACCGTCACCGGCACCTCGGGGCACCCGGCGTCGTCGCACTACGACGACCAGCTCGACGAGTGGGCCGCCGGCGAGACGTTCGACTGGCCGTTCTCCCGCGAGGCGGTCGAGGAGTCCGCGGAGACGCGCGCCACGCTCGTGCCCTGACTCCGCGAGGTAGCTCGAGCGTCGGCGAGGTAGTTCGTCGAAACTCGAGCTACCTCGCGGTACGGGCGACCTCCAGCCAGCCCTCGGGGGTGACGACGGCGTGCACGGGCACGTCGTGCTCCTCGGCGGGCAGCGGCTGCTCGGCCGAGTCGTAGACCTCCTCGGGGAAGACGAGCGCGACGACGGGCACGCCCGGGCGGCGCATCTTCAGGAGGCGGTCGTACCAGCCGCCGCCCTGCCCCAGCCGCACCCCGCGGTCGTCGACGGCGAGCGCGGGGGCGACGACGACGTCGGCCCGGGCGATGGCCTCGGCGCCCAGCGTGGGACCGCTCGGCTCCGGCGGGCGCCCGGGGGCGCGCTCCAGCAGGTCCTCGGGGCCGGCGTACCAGGCCCAGTCGCGCGCGAGGCCCGCCCCGAGGACGGGCAGCAGCACCTGGGCGCCCCGGGCGGCGAGCTGCTCCAGCAGGGGCTGCGTGCCGGGCTCGGTGGGGCGGGAGACGTAGGTGGCGACCACGCCGGCGTCGCGCACGGCGGGCACGGTGGCGAGGACGTCGGCGAGGGCCCGCGCGGCCTCGTCGCGGAGGCGGGGGGAGCGCTCGGCGCGGTGGGCGCGGATGGCCCGCCGGAGCTCCTCCTTGGCGTCCTCGACCTCCATCCCGGCGACGACGGGGTACGGCCGGTGTGCTCTCGATCCCTTGCGGTCGCCGTGCATGGGGCCATTGTGGCAGGGTCCCGTCGGGGGAGTCCCGGCGCGCGCCGGTGACGCCGAGAACGGCACGGGCGATCGGGCGCGGGCCGGAGCGTCGGGACGGAACGAGGTGGCATGACGCACAAGCTCGCCCGCGGCTGGACGGTGTCGCGGCCGTGGCCCGTGACGCTGCGCGAGGACGGCCCGACGGGCGCCGTCGTGCTGCGCCCGCTGCGCCGCAAGGACGGCCCGGAGTGGTTGCGCCTGCGCGCCCGCAACGCGGGCTGGCTCGAGCCGTGGGAGGCGACGTCGCCGGGGGAGCGGCCCGCCGCGTCGACGTTCGGCGACTACCTGCGCGTGCTGTCCGCCCAGGCCCGCGCGGGCACGACGCTGCCCTTCGCCGTCGAGCTGGACGGCGCGCTCGTCGGTCAGCTCACCGTCTCCCAGATCGTCTACGGCTCGCTGTGCTCCGCGAGCATCGGGTACTGGGTGTCGCAGGACGTCGCGGGCCGGGGCGTCATCCCGACGGCCGTCGCGATGGCGGGGGACTACTGCCTCGCCGTGCTCGGCCTGCACCGCCTCGAGATCAACATCCGGCCCGAGAACGCGCCCAGCCTGCGGGTGGTGGCGAAGCTCGGCTTCCGCGACGAGGGGCTGCGCGAGCGGTACCTGCACATCCAGGGCACCTGGCGCGACCACCGCACGTTCGCCATCACCACCGAGGACGTCCCCGAGGGGCTCCTCGCCCGCTGGCAGCGCACCCGCGACGGCGACTGACGGGTCCCGACGAGTCCCGACCACGGACACGCCGCGGCGGCGTGCGTCCCCGGCGTCGCCACGTCCCCTACCGTCGCGTGTGTGGAAACGTCGGCGGCAGGACTCGCGGTGCTCGCGCTGTTCGTCCTGTGGCTGGGCTTCTGGGTGCCGCACCGGCTGCGGCACCGTCAGCAGCTGCTCGACGCGCGGATGGACGACCGGTTCTCCGGCGGGCTCCGGGTGCTGGCGGTGGCGGAGGCGGGCGGACCGCGCGGGGTGACGGCCCCGGCCGGCGGGTCGGTGCCGCTGCTGATGTCCGGCACGCCGTCGGACGGCGGACGAGGGGAGCGACCGATGGGTCTGGACGACGACGGGGGCGCGTCGCGCGCCCTGACGGACCCGCGCGCCGAGGCCCTGGCGCCGAGCCGGCCGCGCGAGTCGCGCCTCGCGATGCTCGAGCAGCGTGCCGCGCGGGCGCGCCGTCGGCTGCTGCTCACCGTCCTCCTGCTGCTGGTGACGGTCGCCGGGTGGGTCGTGGTGGGTCTCGGCCTGGTGACCTGGGTCGCCGGCGCGGTCCCGACGGCGCTGCTGCTCGGCGTCCTCGTGCTGGGCCGCGTCGCGGTGCTGCAGGCGCGGCGCGCCGACGCCCGCTGGGCGGCGGAGCGCAAGGCCGCGCGGCAGCAGGCGACGCAGGCGCGCGCCCTCGCGAACGGCGGCCCGCACGCCCCCCGCAACCGGCCCCGCGTCACCGGCCACGCCGTGCGCCCGTCGGCCACCCACACGCAGATGATCCCGCGCGTCGCGGCCCCGGCCGCGGCGTCCCCGCCCCGCCCCGCCCCGCGTGCCTCGTCTCGTGTCGCCGCCGGTGCGGTGGGCGCGCGCGACGAGGAGACCGCGGAGCCCGAGCCGGTCGTCTCCCGGGCCGCGCCGTCGTCCGGCCGGGTCGTCTTCGACGTGCGCGCCGACGAGGAGCCCGCGGAGCCCGAGCCCCTGGTGGTCGTGGACCCGGAGCCCGGCCCGGCGCCGCTGCCCGGCCCGCCGCCCGTCGGCAGCGAGCCGTGGGAGCCGGTCCCCGTGCCCCTGCCCACCTACGTCACGAAGCCCGCGGCGCCCCGCCGGGAGCCGCGCCCGCTCGTCGCGTCGTCCTCGACGGCGACCGGGCGGGCCGTGCCCGTCTCCGACCCCGCCCGCGTCGCCGCGCTCGCCGCGACCATGCAGGCGGCGCTCGGCCCGACGGCGACGCCCGCGGGCGCCGACGGGGCCCCCTCGACCGCCTCGCCGGCCGCCGACGCGGCCGCGCCCGAGGAGCCACGGCCCCGCACCGAGACCCTCGGCCTGCCGCTCGACGAGATCCTCGCGCGCCGTCGCGCCGCCGGCTGAGCCGATTTGGCGACCTGCGGTGACGGGGTGCTAATGTTGGCACCGCTCTCGGGGCTATGGCGCAGTTGGTAGCGCGTCTCGTTCGCAATGAGAAGGTCGGGGGTTCGAATCCCCCTAGCTCCACCGGCTGAGGACCGCTGACCACCAGGTCAGCGGTCCTCTTGTTTTCCCCGGGGCGCCCTGACGAAGGGCGAGAACGATGGAAATGCCACGCCTTGTGCCACGCGAAGGGCGCGGTTCGGAGACTGCGTCCGAGGACGATCCGGCGGTGAGGTACACCGGATCACACCTACGGGGCATGGAAGCCAACGATCCCGGGACCAACTTGTCCCATACCCCGATGTGGACGCTCGACGAGCTGTGCGAGAAGTTGCACACGACGCCGCGCGTCGTCCACGCCTGGCGCCGTCGCGGGACGGCGCCGAAGGCGTACAAGGTCGGCCGGCACCTGCTGTTCGACGAGAACGACATCGCGACCTGGCTGTCCGACCACGCGTCGGAGCGTCCTGGGAACCGAGCCGCCGCCGACGGCGTCGACGACGGCGACGGGTCGGGATGGTGATCGCGATGTCGGCGAGAAGGCTCAAGCCCGGCGAGCACGGGGAGATCTTCGTCTATCGGACCGGCGCCAAGTGGCGCGCCAAGGTGCGGGTGCGGCTGCTGGACGGCGACGACACACAGGTGTCGCGCAGCCGCGACTCTGCGGTCGAGGCGAGACTGGCGGTCCAGGCCGCGATCGTCGAACGGCTCGGCGCGGCACGGGGATCATCGGAGCTGCGTCCGGACTCCAAGGTGGGGCTGGCGTGCCGGCAGTGGGTGAACGAGATGCGGGCGCGTACCGCGTGGCCGAACCCGCCGGTGCTACCCCAGACCGTCGACGAGTACGAGCGGGTCCTGGGGAACCACGTCGTGCCGCACCTGGGCAAGCGGCGGCTGAATGAGCTGACCCCGGCGGCGTGCCAGCAGTGGCTGGACGGGGTCCTGGCTCGCGGCCGGGCCGGTGGGAAGCACGACATGCTCGCCACGGCCATCCAGGCGCGGGCCGCGCTGGTCGCCGTGCTCGACCGTGCGGTGATCCACGACGCGCTCCGGGACAACCCGGCCCGCAAGACGATCGCGCCGGCGAAGAAGAGGCCGGAGCCGGTGGCCATGTCCGCGCTCGACGTGGCGCGCCTGCGCAGGGCGACGCGCGACTGGCAGGCCTCGAGGCAGAGCCAGCCGGGCCCGAAGCCGACAGGGCACCTTCCGGCCGTGGTCGACGTCATGTTGGGCACCGGCCTACGGATCGGTGAGGTGATGGCGCTGCGATGGGGCGAGGTGAATCTGTCGCCGGACGGGCTGCCGACGATCGCGGTGACGGCCACCATGGTCGACATCAAGGGGCAGGGCACCGTGCGGCAGGAGCGGCCGAAGACCGACGCCGGCCAGCGTTCGATGATCGTGCCGCGGTTCACCGCCGAGGCCCTGGAGTCGATCCGCCCGGCGGTCACCAGCGCGGACATGCCGGTGTTCCCCTCACGGACGTTCCGCGACGGCCGCAACGTCGGCAGGCCGCAGACCCCGTCGAACCTGCGCCGGTCGCTGCGCGCGGCGCTGGCGGCGGCGCAGCTCAGCGGGGTGTACCCGCACCTGCTGCGCAAGACGGTGGCGACGGTCGTGGCTCGCAGGATGGGCGTCGCCGAGGCCGCGGCGCTGCTCGGTCACAAGATCGACGCCGGGGTGACCGGGCGTCACTACATCGAGCGGCTCCGTCTGGCGCCGGACACCTCCGCCGCGCTGCAGGAGATGGTCGAGATCGGCGAGGCGGAGCTGATGCGCCAGGAAGTCGGGGACGCGAGCGGCCTCGGTGGGGGACCTGTCGACGAGGTGCGGCGCTCGGCCGTCGCTGTGCCGGGGGCGCCCGTCGCCGCACCGGCCGGATGGGTCCAGCCGACGCTGCCTGACGACGCGGGGTGGAGGGTGGTAGTCCGCGACGTGCGGATGCGCGACCAGGCTCAACGCCCGTCGTGATCAGGCGCTCTTCGGCGCCGTTCCGCGACGTGTCTCGGTGGCGACCTCGAGGAAGACTCGGAGGGACTCGACCGTGCGATGGAGCGTCGCCCACGTGTCCTCGTCGAGGTGCGGGCCGACGACGGCGGGATCGAACCGGAGGATCGCCGAGGCGGCATCCAGCACCGACGAGAACTCGAGCGCGGACCTGCGTCCCTGGGCTGCTGTGACTGCTGGGTGGTGGGAGGCGCGGGTCGGTTTCTGCGCGTACTCCAGTTGTCCGCGCTGGTCGCTCTCGACGAGGGTTAGGTGCTCCGCCTCGTCGACGTCCGCGGGAGTGGCGTCGACGAGCGTGGAGGCCCACGACCGGTGCTTGCGCTCCGCGTCCTCCTCCGCCTGGCGGATCGCTGCCCTGATCCGGTTGACGGCCGGCGCGACCCCGGCGCCCTGTCGTAGCTCCTCGACCTCAGTGGAAGCGAGCTCGCGCACCGGCTTGGGAAGGTCGAAGTCCTTGGAGACGCCAAGCATCCAGTTGATCCGCTCCAGGCGGGTGTAGGACGCCGCGCCGGTGACCGTGTGAGCCGCGATACGCCGCACGTCTCCGGCGCCGCGCGGTGCCGCCGCGTGGGCGGCACCATCCGACCCACCGAACCGCGACGACTCCTGCCGCGCCCGGGCCTCCTCCGCGAGGACGTCCTTCAGCTCTGCGTAGAGGGCTGCCGCCTCGACCTGGTTCAGCGGCTCGCGCAGCGCGTTCTCGTCGCGCTCGGCCATCAGGATCGTCAGCCGGTCGGACAGTCCCGTGCGGATCCAGACCGGCACCGACCGCCACTTCAGCTGCCTCGCGGCCATGAGTCGGCGGTACCCGCACAGGAGCACGTTGCCGTCGGTGATCGTGATCGGCTGCAGCATCCCCACCTCGGAGATCGATGCTGCGAGGGCGTCCAGGTCGCCGAGGTCCTTGCGTTGCCGGTGCCCGACGACGATCCCGTGAATCGCGCACTTGGAGTGGAGATAGTTGTCGGACGGCCGGTTCATGGCGACGCCCCCGTGGTGGATCGGGACTGACGAACCTGAGGCTGTACGCGCCCCGGCCGGGCCGAACAGCGGATCCCGCACCAGCGGCGGGTGAGTCACAGCGTTGTGCTTTCCCACGATCGTGCGCTCGGCTCGTCCGCAACGTCAAGGGCCGGATGCCGCGCCGCGGCGACCGCACGCCCGGTCCGCGAGTCCCTCGGGTACAGGCGATCACACCTGTCCATCGGAGGTGATCGTCGTGTCCACCGATCGCAGAGATCTCACACCTCAGGCAGTTGTGGCCTTGGGCCGTGGGACGGCTTCTGATTCGCGCTCGACGCTCGGGCGTGTCCGCGGCGGTGTTCGATGACGGTGTCGGTGCGCAAGATGAGCGCGGGCAATGGGTATGAGTACCTGACGCGCTCGATCCGCAACGCTGACCTGGACGCCGCGCCGGCACGGGGCGCCGCGGCGGGATCGTGGGTGGATCCGGTGGCTGCCTACTACGCGGAGGCGGGCACTCCGCCGGGCTTCTGGCTCGGGGCAGGCCTGCCGGACCTGGGCGGTGGCCGCGCGTTGCGCCCGGACGATCCGGTGACCACGACGCACCTGCAGCGGCTGTTGGGTGAGGGCGTCGATCCCGTGACTGGTGAGCCGTTGGGGCGTCGGTATCCGAGATTCGTCCCGGTGCGGGAGCGGATCGCAGCGCGCGTCGCGCAGCTGGAAGCGGATCTGTCGGACGAGGCGCGACAGGCAGCGGTGGGGGCGATCACGGCTGAGGAGGTGAGGACGGGGGACCGGACCGCGACGGCGGGGTTCGATCTGACCTTCTCCGTGCCGAAGTCGGTGTCGGTGGTGTGGGGGTTGGCCGACCGCCGGACCCAGGGCCTGATCTTGGCGGCGCACCATCGGGCGGTGGCCGAGACGATCGGGTTCATCGAGCGGCAGGTGGCGGCGACGCGGGTGGGCGCGGATGCGGGGGACGGGTCGGTCGTGCAGGTGGACGTCACGGGGTTGGTGGCGATGGCCTTCGATCACTGGGACTCGC
Organism: Isoptericola sp. NPDC060185; assembly: GCF_042728595.1. Taxonomy (NCBI): domain Bacteria; kingdom Bacillati; phylum Actinomycetota; class Actinomycetes; order Micrococcales; family Promicromonosporaceae; genus Isoptericola; species Isoptericola sp. NPDC060185. The sequence continues at coordinate 24,541 of NZ_JBHWYY010000031.1, forward strand.
GGGCCCACGACCCGCAGCTGCATACCCATGTGGTGGTCGCGAACAAGGTCCGCGCCGTCGTGGACGGGAAGTGGCGCACCCTGGATTCGCGGGCGCTGTTCAACGCGAACGTGGCGTTCTCGGAGTTCTACAACGCGGTCCTGGCCGACAGGCTCACCGGCACCCTCGGGGTGACGTGGTCGCGCCGGGCGCGCGGCCGTGACCGCAGCCCGGCGCTGGAGATCGACGGGGTCCCGGACGACCTGATCCGGGAGTTCTCCTCGCGGTCGGTGGAGATCGAGCACTGCGCCGACGACCTGATCCGCGAGTACCGGCGGGAACACGGCCGGCACCCGTCGCGGCGGACGATCGTGCGGCTGCGGGCGCAGGCGACGCTGGCGACACGGCCGCCGAAGACGCTCGAGTCGCTGGGCGAGCTGACCGAGACGTGGCACGACCGGGCGTCGCGCGTCCTGGGGCGGGACTCGAGGGAGTGGTCGCAGGGGCTGATCGCCAGGGTGGTCGACGGCCTCGGAGCGGGGCGGTCCTTCACTGCCGGCGAGGTGCCGGACGACGCCGTCTCTTCCGCGGCGGGCGTGGTGCTGTCGGTGGTGGGGAGCAAACGCGCGACGTGGCGGCACTGGAACCTGTGGGCCGAGGCCGAGCGGCAGACGAACACGTGGCGCTTCCAGACCGCGCAGGACCGGCTCAAGGTCGTGGGCCGCATCGTCGCCGCAGCGGAGGCCGGGTCGGTGCGGCTGACGCCGCCCGAGCTGGCGCCGACGCCGGAGTTCCTGCGCCGCGCCGACGGCACCTCCAGCCTGCGGCCGCGGCACGCCACCGTCTACACCTCCGAAGCCGTGATCGCCGCCGAGGAGAGGCTGTTGGCGTCGAGTGCCGACACCACCGGTCCCGGCCTCGCGGGAGCCTTCTCGGGAGTGGTGGCGGACGACGCCGTCGCCCAGGGCGTGGTGTCCAGGTCCCAAGCCGATGCCGTCGTGTCCGTCGCGACGTCGGGGCGGGTGCTCGATGTGCTGGTCGGTCCGGCGGGCACCGGAAAGACCACGACCATGCGTCTTCTGCGCACCCTGTGGGAGACCACCCACGGCACCGGGTCCGTCGTCGGGCTGGCACCGTCCGCGGCCGCGGCACAAGTCCTTGCCGGAGACCTGCGGATCGGGTGCGAGAACACCGCCAAGTGGTTGTACGACCACGCGGCCGGTACGAGGGCCCTCCGGCCGGGGCAGCTCGTCATCGTCGACGAGGCATCCCTCGCGGGCACTCAGACCCTCGATCGACTTGCCCGGCATGCCGCCGACGTCGGGGCGAAGGTGCTGCTCGTCGGGGACCCCGCCCAGCTCTCCGCGGTCGAGACCGGCGGCGCCTTCAAACTTCTTGTCGGAGAACGACGGCGTGTCACTGGCGCCGTGCCCGAGCTCGTCGAGGTCCAAAGGTTCGCCCACGACTGGGAGAAGTCCGGGAGCCTGCGCCTGCGCGACGGCGACGTGGACGTCCTGCCTGTCTACGAGCGCCACGGCCGCGTCATAGCTGGCACGACGGACGAGGTAGTCGATGCCGCGTACACCGCCTGGCTGGCCGACCATGCCTCGGGGAAGAACTCCATCCTGATCGCCGCCGACACCTCCACGGTCACCGATCTCAACCGCCGCGCCCGCGCCGAACGCCTCCTCGCCGGGACCATCGACGACCGACGCGCCGTCATGCTGGCCGGGGACGTCGAAGCCTCAGCCGGCGACACGATCCTCACCCGCCGCAACGACCGTCACCTGCGCTACGGCCGCGACGGATGGGTGCGCAACGGCACCCGGTGCCAGGTACTCCACGTGCACCGCGACGGCTCCGTCACCGCGCAACCCGTTGGAGCTGGACAGGGGACCGACGCGGCTTCTCCGCGAAGCGCGTCGCCGAGGCTTCCGACCGTGCGTCTGCCCGCCGCCTATGTCGCCGAGCACGTCGACCTCGGCTACGCCACCACCGTCCACCGCGCCGAGGGCATCACCACCGACACCGCTCACCTGATCGCCACCCCGAGCATGACCCGCGAGCTGACCTACGTCGGGATGACGCGAGGTCGAGCCACCAACACCGCCTACGTCCCGCTCGACCACCCCGACCGGGAGGACAACCACTGCAGCCCCACAGGGAAGACGACGGACGACGGACTCTCGGAGCGGGCGCATGCCCGAGCGATCCTCGCCGGGATCCTGTCCAGGACTGGTGCCGAGCTCTCCGCCCACGAGTCGGTGCGGACCGAGCACGACCGACACCTGTCGATCGCCAGGCTGGCCGCCGAGTACGACACCATCGCCAACCACGCCCAGCGCCCCCGCTGGACGCACCTGGTCACGCACAGCCTCCGCGACCAAGGACTCGACGAGAACGCGATCGCTCGGGCGTTCGAGTCCGAAACGTTCGGACCGCTGTGCGCCGAGCTACGTCGCGCCGAGGCCGACGGACACGACGTCGACCGAATTCGTCCCCGCCTCACCGCGAACCGGCCGCTGCGCGACGCCGACGACGTCGTGGCCGTCCTGCATCACCGCCTCGCGACCGCCACGGCCGGCCTCAGGACCCGCCGGCCCGCTCGAATCGCGGGCTTCATCCCCGAAGCCCGCGGACCACTCCCCGACGACGTCGCCGAAGCACTGGCTGTCCGAGCAGAACTCATCGAACGTCGTGCGAGAGCCATCGCAACCGGGCATTGCGCGGCGAGGAACCATGGACGCGTCGACTGCCCCGGCCCCCGCTCGCGAACGACGCAGATCGGCGCCGCCTGGTCGTTGCCATTGGTGCCTACCGGGATCGATACGGCGTCACCGGCGATCAGCCTCTGGGAAGCCCGTCGAGCAGTCTGAGCCAGCGCGATGATGCTGGGCGTCTGGCCGCCCAGCTGAGACTCGTCGTCAGCCGACTCCAACGCGGGCCTCACCCTGAGGCCCGACAGCTTGGCCGGCGCAACCCCAGGCTCCAGGGGATGAAATCCCGGCGACACGATTCAACATCTCAGGCTGACGTGTCGAGGAGCGTGTGAAACGAATCTGCCAAGCGGTGCACGTCCTCACCGGCTCCGTGGTGCGTCGTCGTCGAGAAGGTCCACGAGTCATCGTCGTACGGTCTGTTCGTCACCTCCTACGGGATCGCAACCCGCCGAAGATCGCTGTCCGCAACGTCGTTGGGCTGCGGAGCTGTCTCGTCGGATCGTCCTCAACGCCACTCTTCCCACTTCTCGATTGCCTCAGAGGCTGCCGCCGCGTCTCCGAGACGGATCGACTTCGGGCGCGGGGTTCGCTCGGCGCGGCTCGTCCACGTGGGATGCACCATTGCAAACGTGCCGTCAACCAAGCTGACGATGACGTCGTCGGAGGGCCAGTATCGGGCCTCCACACGCACGATCTTGCCCGCCAACTCGTGATCGGGACTCAGTTCCAGCTCGATCTCGTCGAGCACAGCAGCGAAGTTGCTCTCAGCAGGCGGACCGGAGCCTTCACGGCTCCACCACTCGCCCGAGAGCCTCAGCACAGTCACACGCCGATCGTGCCACTTAGGCCATGTCTCCTGATGGCCGGCGGGGCAGGATGTGCCCGTGGAGCACCTCGTTGACCTGGATGTCCTTGCGGACCGGCTGCGGCCGGTCGTTGAGGGGTGGAGACGTGAGGTCGATGTCGGCCCGTTGACCTGGCGCGACTACGAGGCGGGTTGGCCGAAGCCGATCACGCCCGATCGGGCCAGCGTTCGGGTCCCCGAGTCGCTGGGGCTGACCCTTCGGAAGCGCGCCGTCGGCGACGTGCTCGAGATCGTCGTCTACACAGGCGGCTGGGCTGATGTCGAGTACCTGGTCGGCCTCGAGGTCTACACCTTCTGTCACGAGTTCCGGGACGCAGACGGTGCGTACTCGGCGGTGATGTCGGGGGTCACCGACTTCCTTGCTTAGGCCCACCGCAGCCAGGTGATGATTGCCGCGACGACGACCCCTGCGCGGTCGTCCTGGCCGCAATCATCGTCTGGTTGTGTTGCTGAGCCACGAACCGTCAGTAGAGCTCAACTTCCCAGTGCTCAAGTGCTGGTTCGCCGGGCGGAAGGCTCCCAGTGCAGTACTGGTAGATCCACGTTGCGGCCCGCCGCTCGGCGTACTTCTCGTTCACGGGTTCGCCATCGTCGTCGAGTTCCAGAACGTTGGCGAACACCGCGAAAAGGGTCTCCATCTGGCTCGGCGAGTCCCGCAAGTCGTCCCAGTATTCGATCCCATCCAGGAGCGGGCGACCGACCGAGCCGCGAGCAACCCAGCCCGCGAAACGCCGCAGCGCGCCAGACGCCCCGTGGGGCAGGTTCGTGGTCACACCCGGACTCTAGAGCTACCGGTGATGGCTGAGCCGGATGTCAAGAGACACGGCCTAGAGGCGTCCGTCGATGGTCACGGCCCGCTCGGACGGCTCGAGCCCGAAAAGCGTGCGCAGCTCATCCGTGATCACGGCGACCTCTTGCGGGTCCGTCGTGCTCCCGAATCCCGTGGTGACGGCGCAGGCCAGAAGCCCACGAGGCACGGCACCGGCGTCGAGCAAGGCCCGCCACTCGGCGGGCCCGGTTTCCAGGTACTCGAGCGAGCCGAGCCCTCCGAGCTCGAGGGGGTCCTTGATCGAGCCGGGGACCGAGACGAGCGTACGCAGCCGCGGCAGTCCGGCGGCTTCCGCCACGGTCGCCGGGTCCTCGGGGCGCTTGACGATGTACAGGACCTCGAGCTCGGGGGAGGCGACGTCCGACACGGCACGGCCGTTGGCCACGGTCACCTCGCCGTACTCCGGCAGGTCCTCGGTCCACCCGGTCACCATTCCGTCGCCCTCGTGTCGCTCGCCCCGGACGAAGGCGAGGAGCGAGTCCGCCAGGACCCTGGCGCCGAAGGGCTGGTCACCGCGTGACTCGTCGCTCCAGCCGATCACCTGGCCGACCTTGCCCGCCGGTCCGGGGACCGTGTCGATGGCGATCGTCACGGTGTCCGCGTTCCCCAGTACGAACCATTCGGGCGGCTGCGACAGGGCCTGGATCGCGTCGTCCGACGCCGTGTTGCCCGCGGTACGGGCCAGGGTCGACCAGCCGTGGTAACGGGTACGCGGCTCCGCGCGCCACGGCTCGTCGAGGGCCCATACGTCGAACGGGACGGGAGCGTTCCAGTCGAATTCCGCCCAGTCTGCGTACTGCTGACGCCCTCGCGTTGCGCTGTACAGGACGCGGGCCTCGGGCGGCAATGCCAGTCCCGAAGCCGTCTCGTACGCGTCGAGCTCGGCGTCCGACATCCCGGTCTCGTTCGGCCACAGGGCACGCAGGATCTGCTCGAGCGCCGGCAGGTCGACGGGGCCGCGGGGTTGCCCGGGAGCCGGCGGTGCGGGTCGGCGTCGGTACGGCTCTGGCATGGCGCCCTCGACGAGCGTGAGGTGCCCGAGTCGCTCGGTGCGTTCCTGCCCGGCAAGCACCGCGCGAACCGTGACGGCACCGTCCGCGCGGTAGTTCACCTTGAAGTCGACCCCCATCAGGCCGTCGGCCCGCAGTGCCTCGCGGACCGTCTCGAACGGGGCGTGCTGCTCGGCGTAGTCCTCGACCTGCATCGCGCGCCCGGGGACGAAGGGCGGCTGGGGGAACTGGACTCCGGAGACGCCGTGCCCGCCGTTCACGCCGACCGACCCGCTGAACCCGCTTGCCTCACGCAGATACGGCCGTGCGTATGCCACCAGTGGTTGCCAGGCCGCGAACTCCTCGGTCGCCACGCGGTGCTCCCCATCGTCTCGGGCGTTGTCAATCGGGCGAACTGGCCCTCGATGCGTAGATCGCGACGCTTGAGGCCGGTGAAAGTGCTGTGGGCAGTGCGCTCACGCAGCCGTGTTGGTGCAGGTGCACTGAGTGGTGGCCGGGTGATGGCGGGCGGCGCGCTGACGTGGACCGCGGGCCGCACGTCGGGCTCCGGCGGTGCGCATGCGGTCGACCTCGTTCAGCACGATGTCGCAGGAGGCGAGGACGGTGCGGCCGCTGTCGGTAAGGGTATAGCTGCCGTCGTCGACGCGGCGGACGAGCGTGACGCCCAGCTCCTCGCTGAGCGCGCTCATGCGCGTGCTGACGGAGCTGACGGCGACGCCGAGCTCGGCGGCAGCGCCCTTCATCGAGCGGTGCTCGACGACGGCCTGGAAGGTCCTGAGCTGAGCGAGTGATACCACTGAAGCCTCCTCGGGGCCGCACTGCCTGGCGGCGAGAAGGTACCTGCGACCGTTGCGGTCGTCAACTGTGCCGCTGTGAGCGGCTTGTCCGGTTTCAGGTTTTCCGAAGCCGAGTACCTGGCCAGGAATTTCACCCGCTACGTTCAGCCCGCTTGGATCGGCCTGTGCTAGGGGGCCGGCCGGCGTCTTTCCACAACCGGTGCACCGCATGGTCGCGTGTGCCCGAGGCCAGGAGTGTTGACGTGAGTTCATCGGTTCGCCGCCGCAGCATGCGGGCGCTTGTCGCCTCTGCGCTGAGCGCATCCCTCGTCGCGACGATCGTGGTGGGTGGTCCAGCATCCGCGATCGCGGCCGAGGAGCCGGACGCGTCGTCACCGGGCGAGCAGCTGCCGGCCGGTACGGACAGTGGTGGCTTCTGGGGCAAGCTGTTCGGCGGCGAGAAGGCGCCGGAGAAGGCGCCGACGTCTGCGGAGGGTGTGCCCGCGCGTGAGCATCTGCCGAAGGGTGAGGTTGCCCCGAAGGCGGAGCGGGTGCGGGAGCTGAAGGGTCGTCGTACGACGAACTCGCGCTCGTTCCTGATGAGCAACGGTCAGGTGCAGGTCGAGGTGTCGGGGGAGCCGACGTCGTTCGAGGCGGCGGACGGTTCCCTGCAGGACATCGACACGACGGTCGAGCCGACGGCGAAGGGCTCGAAGGTGCGCGGTCACGGCTGGGCGGCGTCGAACCGGAGCAACGTGGCGAAGTCGTTCTTCGGGACGTCGTCGGACTCCGTGCTGCGTGTGGAGGCCGACGGCGGCAACGGGGTGACCCTGGGCCTGGCCTCCGACAAGGAGGACGCGCTGGAGCCGGTCGTCGAGGGCTCCCGGGTGACCTATCCGGACGTGGACGCGCTGGCCGGCGGTGACCTGGTCTATGACGCGGAGCCGGGCCGGGTGAAGGAGTCGATCGTCCTGGACGAGGCGCCGACGGACCCGGTGAGCTTCGAGTTCACGCTGTCGGGCCTCGACGGGCTGGAGCCGCGTGCGGCGAAGGACGGGTCGATCGGGTTCTACGGCCAGGGCACCGACCCGGTGCTGACGATGCCGGCGGGGGTGATGTTCGACTCCGCGAAGGGTGCGTCGTCCGAGGGCGGCAAGGTGGCGCCGGCCGACGACCAGGGGCGTGCGGTCTCGACGGGGGTCGACTTCGACCTCGCCCAGGGCGCGGACGGCGGCTGGGCCTTGACGGTGACGCCGGACCACGAGTGGCTGGCGGCGAAGGAGCGCGTCTTCCCGGTGACGGTGGACCCGACGATCATCGTCGCGCCGACGCCGACGACCAGCAAGGACACGTTCGTCCACTCGCTGAACCCGACGACGAACTACGGGACGTCGGAGCGGCTCTCGGTCGGGCGTACCGACGGCGGCGGCATCGTGCGCGGCCTGGTGACGTTCCCGCTGCCGACCGTCCCGGCCGGGACGAAGCTGACGGCGGCGTCGCTGCAGATGTACTACTCCCAGACGCACACGAGCTACACGACGGACGTGGCGCTGGAGGCGCACCGCGCGAAGGCGTCGTGGGACTCGCTGTCCGCGACGTGGAACTCGACCAAGGACCTGGTGGGCGAGCTGTCGGGCACGCAGATCGTGGTCGACAACGGGGATGCGGGTTCGGCCGCGACGGGGTCGTGGACGGCGTCGGGCAACCCGGACCTCACGCAGTACGCGATCGGCGGGGACTACCAGTTCGCGACGGGCGCCCCGGCGGGCGACTCCTACACGTGGCGTCCGACGCTGCCGGCCGCGGGCAACTGGCGCGTGGACGTGCACCACGTCCCGGCCAATGACCGGATGACGAACGCCCCGTACACGGTGGCGTACTCCGGCGGGTCGAAGACGTACTCGGTGGACCAGCTGCGCGGCACGGGTGGCGTGTGGACGACGCTCGGCTCGCACCCGTTCAAGGCGGGCACGACCGGCACGGTGGTCCTGAAGGACACGACGTCGACGACGGCGACCGCGGTGATCGCGGACGCGGTGCGGTTCACCAAGGGCTCGACGGTGATCAAGCCGTCCGGCGAGCTGCAGAAGTGGCACTCCTACGACGTGACCGACACGGTGCAGGGGTGGCTGGACGGCACGTTCCCGAACTACGGGTTCGTGCTGAAGGCGGCGGACGAGTCCGCGAACGGACCGCTGGGCGGTCCGCGGTACGACGCGAGCGAGTACACCTACGGCGGCGAGACGCGCAACCGGCCGAAGCTGGTGCTGACGTACGGGCGCCCGGGTGTGGTGCTGGACATCCCGGACACGATCCACGCGACGGGCGCGGAGCTGGCCTGGTCGACGTACGCGGACCCGTCGACGTCGACGGCGGACGACCTGGTGGAGTACCAGGTGCACCGCAGCATCTATCAGACGTTCACGCCGTCGGCGGCGACGCTGGTGTCGCCGGTCGCGCCGGGGACGACGACGTTTACGGACACGACCGCGGTACCCACTCCCGCGGACAGCACGGACCCGTTGGGCCGGGCGTACTACTACCAGGTCGCGGTGAAGACGAAGGACGGCACGGTGGTGCCGTCCAGCACGCAGCTGGTGCGGCTGCCGAAGGCGGGGCACACCACCAAGGAGATCCTGGCCACGGGTGACACGTCGCTGTCCTCGGGCAAGCCGACGACGAACCTCAACGTGATCCAGGATGCGGGCCCGCAGAGCTGGGACATGGTCGGCAACGACTCGTCGTACTACGGCGACGTGCGGATGGTCGCGGAGTTCGACGACTGGGGCATCCCGGCCGGCGCGCGGATCACGGACGCGTCGTTGCGGATGTGGAAGACGGTCTCGGAGATCACCACCGCCGGTGGCGTGTACGAGGCGCGTCAGCTGACGACCGACTTCGACGAGACCACCGCGACGTGGAACGCCCCGAAGACCGGGGCGACGTGGACGAAGGCCGGCGGTGACTTCGGTACGACCGCGCTGGGCACCAACGCCGACTTCCCCGACGGGTCCGAGCGGGTGGGCTGGGACGTGAAGTCCCTGGTCCAGAAGTGGGCGGACGCCCCCACCGCCTACCGCGGCGTGATGCTGAAGATGGCGAACGAGACGCTCGCGCAGGAGCACACCCTGTTCGCGTCGCGGGAGCTGGAGTCCAAGGGCGGGCTCGAGCATTCGGGGCCCCGTCTGGCGATCACGTACCTGGACACGACGCCGGAGGGCACGTTCTACGCACCCGAGACGCCGTCGCGCATGGAGTCAGGCGCGTCCTACAGCGCGGACGTCACGGTGACCAACACGACGACGGGCACGTGGACGACCGCCGCCCAGCAGCTGCGCGCAACGTGGACGCTGCCCGACGGGTCCGCGGTCGCGGGGGCGCAGCCGACGACGGCGGCGCTGCCGCAGGACATGTCGCCGGGGGAGTCGCGCACGATCACCGCGCAGGTGAGCCCGCCGCCGGTGAGCGAGGGGAACAAGCGCAACGACGTGACCCTGAGCTGGCAGGTCGTCGCGGCCGGGACCTCGACGCCCGCGCCGGGGCTGCCCTCGGGTGGTCTGAAGCAGAACGTCGCGGTCGAGGACCCGACGTCCGACGAGCTGGGCCTGGAGTCGTTCTACACGTACGCGGGGAAGAACACCGGTGCGGGGTCGTCGGTGATGACGAACGTCGCGTCCGGGAACGCGGTGTGGTCGTACGACGCGTTCACGAACCCGGGCCGCGGGCTGACGTCGTTCGCCAGGTTCGCGTACAACTCGATGGACACGTCCGACACAGTGACCGGGTACGGCTGGTCGGCACAGCTGGCCGGCCCGGTCCGCCTGGGCGCGCCGCTGGACTTCCACCCCAACCCGCACCCGACCGAGGTGTTCCTGCCCGACGGTGACGGCACCACGCACGTGTTCCGCCTCGACGACACGACCGGCGAGTGGGTCGCACCGGCCGGGGTCAACTACAAGCTGTCGGCGAAGCCGGGCCTGGACTGCACGCCGGGCAAGGGCACGGACGAGGTCACCGACGCGTGGACGATGCTGCGCCCGGACGGGACCCGGTTCCTGTTCGACTGCGACGGGTACCTGACGTCCACGGTGGACAAGAACGGCAACACGCAGACGTTCACGTACGCGCAGCGCCAGTCGAACAACAAGCCGACGAAGTTCCTCACCTACGTCACCGATCCCGCCGGCCGGCAGGCCCTGAGCGTCGAGTACTGGGAGAAGGGGCAGACGGGGTACAAGTACGTCGACGCCTCCGGCGCGGTGGTCTCGGCCACGGGCAAGCTGTCGAACTCCAAGATCTACGACCACGTCAAGGCGATCACGGACGTCTCCGGCCGCCGCGTCGAGCTGTACTACACGGACAAGGGTCTGCTGGGGCAGCTGGTCGACGGCGCCGGGTCCGGCAAGGCGAAGACGTTCGGCTTCGCCTACGACGCCACGCAGGGCAACAAGAACGTCAAGCTGGTGAAGATCACCGACCCGCGCGGCAACGCGACCGCGATGGACTACTTCGCGCCGTCGGAGGGCGACGACCAGGCCGACCACTGGAAGGCCCAGACGATCACCGACCGTCTCGGCGGTGACACCACGTTCGCGTACGCGCCGAACGCGACCGACGCGACGCTGCGGGACGCGACGATCACGGACGACAAGGGCAAGGTCACGTCCTACACCTCGGACGTGCGCGGCCGCGCGCTGTCGGTGACGAACGCGAAGGCCGAGAAGGTCGCGCTGACCTGGGACGCGGACAACAACGTGCGCACCCTGACCGAGGCGAACGGCGCGGTCACGGCGTACTGCTACGACCCGAAGACCGGGTACCCGACCTGGCAGCGTGACGCCGAGCAGAACAAGGCGAACGGCGGTGCGCCGGCCGCGAGCGAGTGCGTGCGCGGGATGACCGCGGCCCAGGCGCCGAAGGGCGCGGCGGTGTACGAGTACGCCACCCGCGCCGACGGATACGCGGCGGACCTGTTCCGCACCACCTCGCCGGCCGGGCGGGTCAACCAGTTCGGGTACGACGCGTTCGGCAACCTGACGTCGGTGACGGACGGTCTCGGTCTGGCGACGTCGACCGCGGGCGACTACACCACCACCTACACCTACGACGCGTACGGGCAGCTCAAGACCGCGACGGACGCGAACGGCAACGCCACGACCTACTCGAGCTTCACCCCGACCGGGTACCCCGAGAAGATCGCCGACGCGCTGAGCAAGGTCACGACCAGCTCGTACGACGTACGCGGCCAGGTCCTGAAGGTCACGGATGCCACGGGCGGGTGGACCACGCAGGCGTACGACGTGTTCGGGCGCCCGCTGGAGTCCGCCACGCTCAAGTCGGGCAGCGGGACGAGCGCGGTGACGATCACGACGCCCGCTCCGGTGTACGACGCGAACGACAACGTCACCACGTCGATCGCACCGAACGGCGCGACCAGCACCGCGACCTACGACAAGGCGGACCAGGTCACCAGGACCACGGCGCCGAAGGACACCGACACCTCCGGTGAGCGGGCCACGACGTACGTGTACGACACGGTCGGGAACCTGACGGCGGTGACCGAGCCGAAGGGTGTGGCCACCACCACCGTCGCGGACGACTACACCACGACGTACACCTACGACGACTTGTACCAGCTGACCGCGGTGACGAACGCGGCCGGGGACCGGATCGAGTACGACTACGACAAGGTCGGCAACACCGTCGAGGTGCGGGACCCGAAGAAGGTCGCCTCCACGTCGACCACGGACTTCACCTCGCGCACCGGGTACGACCTGAACCACCGCCCGATCACGGCCACGGACGCCGACGGCAACGTCACGCGGACGGGGTATGACGCGGACTCGCTGGTCACCTCGGCGACCGACGCGGACGGCAACGTCACGACCACGAAGTACGACGCGCGTGGGGCGCAGGTCGAGGTCAAGGTGCCGCACTCGGGCACGGGTGACGCGATCGTGTACCGCACCACCAAGTACGAGTACGACGAGGTCGGCAACACCACCCGGGTGATCACCCCGCGGGGTGTGGACACCGCGGCGGCGGACGACTTTGCGCTGCGGACCGAGTACGACAAGCTGAACCGCCCGGTCAAGCAGTTCCAGCCGTACGACCCCGCCGACACCCGGTACAACAAGGCGGACGTGTTCACGGCTACGACGTACGACGCCGTCGGGCGTGTGGCGTCGACGTCGATGCCGGCCTCGGACGGGCAGACGAAGCGCAACACGACCACGTTCGAGTACTTCGCGAACGGGTGGGTGAAGAAGTCCACCGACCCGTTCGGGATCGCCACGACGTACGACTACGACGAGCTCGGCCAGCAGACGGCGCGCACGCTGACGTCCGCGGGTGGTTCGGCGAACCGCACGATGACGTGGTCGTACTTCCCGGACGGGAAGCTGAAGTCGATGGCGGACGACGGTGTCCCGGTGGGGTCGAACGAGGTCCTCGCGGACAACTCCGACCGCCAGTCGACGACGGTCAAGGGCACCTGGGCGACCGGTGACGTCACCGGTCAGCAGGGCATCGACCACCGCACGCACGCGGCGACGGCGACGCCGGGCGCGGACGCGTTCACGTGGAGCCTGGACGTGCCCGCGAACGGGACCTACGACCTGTACGTCGCGTACCCGAACGTGACGGGTGCGGCGAAGGACGCCGCGTTCACCCTCGCGCACGGCGACCCGGAGGTTGCCGCGGGCAGCGACGGCGCGCAGGTCGTGGAGCCGAAGGTCACGGTGGACCAGTCCGCCGGGGCGGGGGCGTGGAAGAAGGTCGGGTCGTACGAGCTCGACAAGAACGAGACGACGTCCCTGTCGCTGGTGCCGTCGGCCACGGGAGTGGTGGTCGCGGACGCGGTGAAGCTGGTGCGCGACAACAGCGCTGACGCCGACACCGAGCGCAAGACGTTCACCTACGGGTACGACCTGAACGGCAACCTGGAGACCATCGACGACACGTCCAAGGACGCGGGCGGCGCGGGTGCGGGGATCGACGCGTACAAGGTGGTCTACGACCAGCTGAACCAGGTGTCGTCGGTGACCGAGAACCCGGCCGCGACGTCGAAGGTCGTCACGTCGTACGTGTATGACGTGAACGGGCAGCCGACGAAGGTCACGCACCCGGACCAGGTCAGCGAGTACACCTATGACACGCGCGAGCTGCTGGCGACGGTCGGGGTGACCGACACGACCGGCGAGACGCCGGGGTCGGTGAAGACCACGACGTACGGGTACACGGCCCGGTCGCAGAAGGCGTCCGAGACGAAGCCGAACGGGAACGTGACCTCGTACGCGTACTTCCTGGACGGGGCGCTGAAGTCCACCAAGGAGTTGAAGAAGGACGGCAGCACGCTGGTCGCGTCGCACGCGTACACGTATGACGCGAACGGCAACCAGGCCACGGACGCGGCGTCGAAGATGAACGCGGACGACCATGGCGCGTACCTGGACTCGTCGACGACGTACACGTACGACCCGGTCGACCGGCTCGCGAAGAAGGTCAAGACCGGCAACGGGGCCTCGGACGAGGTGTACGTGCACGACGCGAACGCGAACGTCATCTCCCAGACGCTTAAGGGCGCGACGACGACCTACGCGTATGACCGCAACCGGCTGCAGACCGCCACGACCGGCGGGCAGACGGCGAACTACACCTATGACCCGTTCGGGCGCCAGCAGTCGGTCACGTCGGCGGGGAAGGTGATCTCCCGCAGCACGTATGACGGGTTCGACCACGTGGTGAAGTCCGAGAAGATGGACGACACCGGAGCCCTGGTCGCCACGACCTATCGGTTCGATCCGCTGGACCGCACCACCTCGTCCACCTCGGGTGGCAAGACGACCGACTACACCTACCTGGGTCTGTCGTCCGAGGTCCTCACCGAGGAGGTCGCGGGCGAGCTGTCGAAGTCGTACCAGTACTCCCCGTGGGGCGGGCGGCTGTCGCAGATCTCCCACCAGGCCGACGCCGAGGCCGGCGTCGAGGTGGGAGAGACGGCGTACTACGGGTACAACGCGCGCACCGACGTCGAGACCCTGACCGACGAGACCGGCAACACCACGGCGACCTACGGGTACACCGCCTACGGGTCCGACGACACCACCGAGTTCTCCGGGATCGACAAGCCCGAGGCCGGCGACCCCGCCGCGGCGGAGCCGTACAACGCATACAGGTACAACTCCAAGCGCCTCAACGCCGGCTCCGGCACCTATGACATGGGGTTCCGCGACTACGACCCCGGCCTCAACCGGTTCACGACGCGGGACATGTACAACGGGGCGCTCGCGGACATGGGTCTCGGAGGCGACCCGTACACCGGCAACCGCTACGCGTTCACGAGCGGAGACCCGATCAACCTAGTTGAGATGGATGGCCATCGTCCCGACGACTGCGCGACGTACTCGTGTTCAAAGTCTGGTGGCGAATGGCAGTATGGCGAGAAGTTCGAGAACACCGGAACGGTGGTCTCCATTGGAGAAGCCGAGACCGGTGGAGGGTTCGACGCAGCCGCTTGCGCGGACGTGGCACCCATGTACACAGGGACCTGGGTCTCAGGGGCACTTGCTTGCGACTTCGCAGCGGCGGGCGAGGAGGACCCTCACCTGACACTCGATATTGCTGGCCAATTGCCGGGGGCAGGCGTCCTTGCCGATACTGGAAACTGTGCGTGGTATTGGGCTGAAGGTAGCACCGTCGATGCGAGCATTTCCTGTGGTGCCGCAGTTCCCGGTCCTTATGGAATGGCCGCTTCGGCGGGAAGGATCTCCAAGCGAATCGGTGAGATCGCTGAGGCTGCCGACGATGCATCTGACCTAGCCCGAGTCTTCGGACGATTCACGCCGGCTGACATTCGTGCCGCCGCGGGCGCACCAGACAAGGCGGGCCTGACCAGGGTCGGGCGCGCTTTGCAGAAGCACTCCGACCGTCCTGGTAGCGTCTTCCGCGGGATGTCGACCGGAAACCCCGCCGCACGCAACCAGCAGGGCATGGACCTGCTGGATGAGATGCTTGGGGATCCCGGAGTGCGGACGGAGGTGCTGGACAACGTGACGAATATTTGGGATTCAAGTGGGCGCGGAATGCGTCTTAACAACAACGGTACGTTTATGGGGCTTCTGGAGCCGAGATCATGATTGCCGGATACCGATTACTTTTGGTGAGTTCGGTCGGTGAGCGAGATGGGATGGCGTTAGAAGTCACACACGACACTGGCGCGAGGGTGGCCGAAGTGTTCGAAGATGATGAAACCGGAATGAGGACGGTCAGCCTCTTCGAAGACGATGTTCCGTTGGGCGTAGTCGAGTGGTTGCTCTCCGAAGCGCGCGAACAGTTGTGATCGCTCTTCGCATACCGCAGGTTGGTGTCAATCGGCCGTAGCAACGGATTGCGGGCACTGTCGAGGACGCAGTTGATTCCGTCCGCGTCTCCGCAGAGTACTGAATAGCCCCGGGCTCGGTGGAGGCTCGGTTACCTGGCTCCGGCTGCGAGTTCGACCGGGTTGTCTGGAGCGTAGTGGTGCTGCCAGAACTTGTCCTCGAACTCGGCCGGCGGGACGAGCCCGGTCTCGCCGTGCAGGCGTCGGTGGTTGAACCAGTCGGTGTACTCTGCAATGGCGACTCCACGTCCGTGACGGACTTCGAGCCCTCGGCCGGGCGCATGACGGGATTCGGATGGACTCGGCCTTGAACAGCGAGTTCAACGCCTCGGCCATCGCGTTGTCGTACGAGGTCGCCCTTGGAGTCGACCGAGACCAGGGCGTCGGCGAGCCGCTCGGTGTACTGAATTGCCCGATATTGGACTCCGCGGTCGCTGTGGTGCGACGCTCCTTTGGTTCGTCAAGCGGTGATCGGGGCTGCCTCGAGTAGGCGGTAGAGGTCTCGGGCTATGTAGCGCTTGAGACAGCGTCGGATCTCACGGTCGGTCTTACCTTCGCTGGTGCGGCGGGCGACGTAGTCGCGGGTGCGGTCGTCGTAGCGGATCCGGGACAGCGCGATGGTGAAGCGCCCAGGTCCTCTGCCGCTCCTACGCGGGCTGAACCCTGGGGTGCTTCAGGCTGCGCGGTTGAGTAGGTCGTGGCGCCGGGTCGTGTAGACCTCACCTGCTCGGCCGTGACCGCGAATTGGGCTGAGTTCGGCCGCGCGCGAGGCGGTCCACTCTTGCCAGTGCGTCGGGGATCCGGTTCGGCCCTGTCATCGCCTTGACGATCCGCGCTGCCTCGGCAACGTCGAGCCCGGTGGCGGTGACGTAGAGGGGGCGCGTCGCGATGCCGCGGAGCACCTCGGCGGCGTGCGTTGCGGTGCGGAACGGAGTCTTGGCGACGCCGATGACCGGGACTCCGATTGTCTCGGAGGCGTGCGCTCCGAGCCCGGCGCGGCCGTGGGGGTCGAGGGTGGCGTATCCGTCGATGACGAGCAGGTCGAGGTGGGGGCCGAGGTCGAGGACGGCGTGGATGCATGGGAGTTCCCGCTTGAACAGTGCCCCGGGCTCGTAGGGCTCGACCTCGGCGATGTCGGTGACGTGCTCGGACTTTGTTGTAGAGAGTGTCAGGTCGCGGCACACGACGAGGGCCGACCTGGCTCCGCCCTGGTCGTCGTAGTGGACGTCGACCGCGCCGACCGTCGTGGTCGTGGTGTGCTCCATTCCGGGCTCAGCTGGCGTCGGTGATGAGGGCGGCGAGGAGTGCGTTAGGGGTAGCAGGTCGGCGTTCCGTCGGTCTCGGTGAGCTGGCCAAGGTCATCGCTCTTGCGGTTCACATCGTGCCACGCGTCGTGCCACGGATTGGGGCTCGTGCCACGCGATTGCCGCGCTCCGGCGGTGCATGCGCGAGCACGGTTGCCCCTGGTCTTGCCCCGCCTGAGGGTGGCAGAATCGGGGTACGCGATCCGCGAGATTTCAGCGTTTCTGCGGCTCCGCGAGTCATGAACAGAACAAGACCACACGCGCCTCGGTCGGCTGGAGTCGGGCCCGAGCTTCTTGGAGAAGGTCGGGGGTTCGAATCCCCCTAGCTCCACCGAAAGCCGAAGGCCGTCGCACATCGTGCGGCGGCCTTCGGCGTGTCCGGAGCGCGGCGCACGCGCACGGCCTCGGGGCGGGGCGCCGTCCGCGGCCCGTCTCAGCGCAGGCGCGGATCGTCCAGGTCGACGTGCTCGACGGACCGCGCGATCGTCCGCATCGCGTCGAGGGTGTCGACCTGCGCGACCAGCCGGTACCGCACGCCCGACCGCACCCACCGCAGCTCGGCACCTCCCTGCCCCTGGGGCGTCCAGACGGCGCGCACCCCGTTGAGGTCGACGAGCTGGAGCCCGAACTCGGCCACCTCCGCCTCGACGGGCGCGATCGCCGGGGTCGTCACCTCGAGGAGCGCGGACGACGGCCCGGGGACCTCGACGTGCCCACCGTCCGCGTCGCGGGTGACGACGCGGTCGTCCGGCCCGTACTCGACGGACCAGCGGTACGTCGACCGTTCCCCGACCTCCGGGTCGATCACGGGCGCGCTCTCGAAGCCGGCCGGGACGCTGGCCGGGTCCAGGATGCCGTCGGCGTCGAACTCCAGGGCGTCGAGCAGGGTCACGGTCTCCTTCTCCGCCATGCCCTCGGCGACGGCGTACCAGCGGACGCCGCTCCCGTCGATCCACGTGAGGCGCTGACGGGGGACGTCCGGGTCGTTGACCCACGCGAGCACCCAGCCGTCCGCGCCGCGGAGCGTGACCTGGTCGGCCGAGCCGAGGTCCTCGATCCGGGTGAGGGGCCCGGCCGCGACGTCGCGATAGACGTTGAGCCCCTGCACGGCGCCGGGGGCGTAGACCACGGCCGACGCGACCGCGACCGGGCAGTGCCGGAAGTTCTCGAAGGCCGTGACCCGGCCCGCGCGCCCCTGCCCCACCACTGCCGCGACGTCCGCGACGGGGCTGTCGGCCCAGGTGTCGCGCGGCATCGGCGTCGACAGGTCGGCGTCCACCTCCGCCGCGCTGCAGGACGGGTCCGCCGCCGCGGCGGCGGGGACCAGACCGAGCGGGCCGGACGGCGCCTTCCCGGGGTCCGCACCAGGGGTCGCCACGACGGCGACGGCCAGGACCGCCGCGGCCGCCGCGGTCGCCAGGCCGGCGGTGAGCGCGAGCCGGGACCAGGGGACCGACGCGCGACGACGGCCGTCGCGGTGCGGTGCGGGCCGACGCCGGGCGTGATCGGCGCGACCGGCCTCGGCGCCGCGCCGAGCGGCGGCCAACCCCTCGGGGTCGACCGGAAGGTTCGGCGCGAGAGCCGCCACACGGTCGAGTGGGTCGCGAGTCATCGGTGACCTCCGGCGGGACGATCGGGAAGGGGGTGGGTGGCGAGAAGATCCGGCGCAGGGGGACGGCGTGGTGGCGCGGCCGGGCTCGGGACGGCCGAGCCCAGGTCGTCGGCGTCGAGCAGCTCGGTGAGCCTGCGGCGGGCCCGGGAGAGGCGGACGTCGAACGTGCCCAGCCGGCAGCCCGCGACACGGGCGGCCTGCTCCCGCGACAACCCGTCCCACGCGACGAGGAGGAGCGCCTCGCGATCCTTCTCCGTCAGCCGCGCCAGCGCGAGGAGCACGTGCGCGCGCTCCGCCACCGCGGAGTCGGGGGCGGGGGCCGCGGCGTCGCGCCCGGCAACGGTGCCGAGCCGGGCGACGAGGGCGGCGGACCGCCGCGTGGACCGGTGAGCGTTGCGGATGACGTTGCGGGCCACGCCGACGAGCCACGGCAGCACCTCGTCGTCGGGAATCTCGTCCGTCCCGGCGCCGTGCCGGCGCCACGCGACGAGGAACGTCTCGGACACGACCTCCTGCGCGGCGTGGGCGTCGACGTGCCGCATCGCGTACGCCTGGACGCGCGGCGCGTGACGGCGCCACCAGTCGGCGACCCGGGCCTCGTCCGGGGGCACGCCGTCGCGCGGCGGCGACGGCGCCCGAGGAGAACTGTTCATGCCGGGAGATGTCCGTCCATCCCGAGGAACTTACCGGCGGGTCTCGCGCCGACGCCGTCGCCGCGGGGCGCGACGCCCGCGGCGCCGTCGCAGGTGACGACGCCGCGTGGCAAGGCCCGGGCGCGGGGGCCGCACGCCGACGGCCCGGGACGCCGGACGGGACGACGTCGACCCCGGCCGCAGGATGCGCAAAGATGAGGGAGTGCCCCTCCGGAACGTCCGATTCGTCCTGCCCGTCGTCGTCCTGACCGGTGCACTCGCCCTCGCAGGCTGCACGGCGTCGCCCCCCGACGGTTCGTCGGCCTCCCCGGCGGCGGCGTCGTCGGTCGCGGTGCGCGACCTGCCGGACCACACCGTGCTGCTGGACTCCGCGGACCCGGTCGAGCTGGCGCTGACCACGAGCCAGACGGTCTACGCGCGATCGGAGATCGTGGTGCTGGCGGACGCCGACGACCAGGACGCGCTGCCCGCCCTCGCGGCCACGGCCGTGGCCGTGCACGCTCCCGCGCTGCTGACCGACGGCACCGGCGCGGGCGTGACGGAGGAGCTCGGGCGGCTCGGCGCGCGCGTGGCCGTGGTCGTCACCGGTGACGACGTCCGCGGCGGCGAGGACGGCACCACCCGGGACGAGGACGACGCGGCGTCGCGCCAGGCCGCGGAGGCGGCCGGCGTGCAGGTGCTCGACATCGCTCCCGACGTGCTCGACGGCGTCGACGGCGCGGGCCCCACGCTCGAGGACGACGACCTGGACGACCTCGCCGACCAGCTCGACGGGATGCTGGGGGGCGACGTGACGTCGTCGCCGTCCGCGTCCGACGGCGAGGGCGGTTCCGAGCCTGGCGGGCCGCGGCTCCTGCGGGAGGTGCTGGCGCTCATCGACCCGGCGGAGGGGCAGGAGGCCGCGATCGCGTCCCTGCGCGCGGCCGGCGCCGTGACGACCCGGGTGCCCGGCGGGGATCTCGGCTCGCGCGACGTGGTGCAGACCGTCGACCGGGCGCAGGCCCTCACCGTCGTGGGGGTGGGCCGGTCGTTCGGGGACGCGGCCACGTTCGCCTGGCGTGTCGCGGCCGCCGAGCGGGCCGCGCTGCTGCCCACCGGCAGCCAGCACCTGCTGCCCGCGCGGTACGTCACCGTCCCCGCGACGGTCTGGGACGACCCGGCGACGGCGGTCGCGCGGGCGCAGGCCGCGGCCGCCGCGTACACGCCCGCCGACGGGACCGACACCGGGACCGACGGGGGCGACGACGTGGGCCCGGTCGTGCCGACGCTCGTGCTCCCCGTGAGCACGACGGCGACCAGCCCCGGCGACGACGGCGACTGGGTCACGCAGGAGGACGTCGAGGCGCTGCGCCCCCTCGTCTCCGCGGCCCGCGACGCCGGGGTCTACGTGCTGCTCGACATCGGGGCCGGCCCCGCGCCGGTCGCGGACCAAGTGCGCGCGGCGGAGCCTCTGCTGGGTTCGTCCGGCGTCGGCGTGTCCGTGCGGCCGGAGAAGCGGGTGGGGGACGGAGCCTCCACCACCTCGCACGAGATGACCGCCGACGAGCTCGACGAGGTCACCGCCTACCTGGCCGACCTCGTCTCCCGCGAGGGGCTGCCGCCGGCGCTGCTCGTCGTGCACCAGACGCGGCCGGAGTCGGTGCCCGACCGCGAGCTGCTGCACTCGCTGCCGCAGGTCGAGGTCGCGGTCGTCGCCGACCGGACCGGCGGCGTCACGACGGGCGAGTGGGTGTGGAACCAGGTGAGCGCCGACGTCCCGAAGGGGGTCCGGCTGGGCTGGTCCGGTCCGGCCGTGGGCGTGCTCGACTCGGTGCTGCCCGCCGACCCGGCGCCGGTCGTGATCGACACCTACTGAGCGCGCCCACGCCCGGGCGCCGGTGGTGCGGCGTTGTTGGAGCGCGCCTCGGACAGCGTCGTTGACACGGGTTCCTCCTATTCGGCAGGATCGTTAACGTAACGATTCGACCCGCGTCTGGAGACTGATCCCCGTGCTGCCTCTCATCCCGTGGCCCACCGTCGTCGAGGGCGCTGCCGTCGAAGGCCACGACGCGCCGTCGCTCGCCCTGGACGCGGCCGTCGTCGTCGCCCCGGACGACTCCCTCTCCGCCCTGGCGGCCGAGCAGCTCGCGGCCGCCGGCGTCCGCGTCGTCACCGACGGTGCCGGCGAGGACGGGGCCACCCCGGTGGTGCTGCGGCTCGACGACGCGGCCGGGCCCGAGGGCTCCGACAACCCCGAGCGCTACACGCTGCGCGTCACGACCGCGGGGGTCGAGGCGACCGCGGCGGAGCCCGTCGGGCTGCTGCACGCCGCGCGCACGCTCCGTCAGCTCGTCACGACCACGGCCGAGGGCGCCCGCGAGGTGCCCGCCGTCGTCGTGCACGACGCGCCGCGCTACCGCTGGCGGGGCCTGTCGTTCGACGTCGTGCGGCACTGGTTCGCCCCCGAGGACATCCGCGCCGTCGTCGACCTGGTCGCGGCGTTCAAGCTGCGGGTGCTGCACCTGCACCTCACCGACGACCAGGGCTGGCGGATCGAGACGCCGTCGCGCCCCGAGCTGGAGAAGGCGTCGGACAACCAGGTGGGCGGCGGCACCGCCGGCTTCCTCACCACCGACGACTACCGCGAGCTGCAGGAGTACGCCGCGGCGCGGTTCGTCACGATCGTGCCGGAGTTCGACATGCCGGGGCACATCAACGCCGCGCTGCAGGTCTACGGCTCCCTCACCCAGGACGGTCTGGCGACCGAGAAGTACGACGGCATCGAGGTCGGCTTCTCGCGCCTGTGGTTCGACAACCCCGCGACGGAGCCGTTCCTGCGCGACGTCATCGGCGACATCGCCGCCATGACCGACGGCGACTGGGTGCACGTGGGCGGCGACGAGGTGCACACGATGGAGGTCGAGGAGTTCGCGAAGTTCGTCGAGCTCGCGGGCCGCATCGTGCGCGAGCACGGCAAGACGCCGATCTTCTGGCAGGAGGGCGCCCGCGGACCCGTGGAGCCCGGCACGCTGTTGCAGTACTGGGAGCCGAAGGGCGAGGAGTTCGCCAGGTTCGTCGCCGCGGCCGAGGCCGGCGCGCGGTTCATCATGTCGCCCGGCAACCACGCCTACCTGGACATGAAGTACACCCCCGAGCACGAGCTGGGCCTGCACTGGGCCGGCTACGTCGAGCTGCGCGACTCCTACGAGTGGGAGCCCACCGCCGTCATCGACGGGCTGCCCGCCGACTCCGTCGAGGGCGTCGAGGCCGCCGTCTGGACCGAGACGATCACCACCCGCGACGAGCTGTTCTCCATGCTGCTGCCGCGCCTGGGCGCCGTCGCCGAGGTCGCCTGGACCGCTCCGGAGCGCAAGGACTGGGACGCGTTCCGCGCCCGCGTCGCCGCGCAGGCGCCGGGGTGGCGCGAGACCGGCTGGGCGTTCCACGAGACCCCGCAGGTGGACTGGCCCACCGCCTGAGCGTTGTGAGCGGGCGTTTGGCCCTGTTTCGTCGACGAAACAGGGC
>NZ_JBHWYY010000032.1:0-46001 GCF_042728595.1 Isoptericola sp. NPDC060185
ATCGTGGCCCCGTTTCGCTGAGAAACGGGGCCACGATCGCACCCACAACGCTTTCCTCAGCGGCCGGTGTCGTTCATCTGGTCCGGGTGGGAGCCGATGCGCTCGTCGCGGTCGAGCCCGGTGATGGCGGCCATGTCCTCGCCGGACAGCTCGAAGTCGAAGATCTCCAGGTTCTCGCGGATGCGCGACGGCGTGGCCGACTTGGGGAACACGACGTCGCCGCGCTGCACGTGCCAACGCAGCACCACCTGGGCCGGCGTGCGCTCGTGCTCGGCGGCGATGCGGGCGAGGGTCGGGTCGTCCAGCACGCGGCCGCGGCCCAGCGGGGACCACGCCTCGGTGACGATGCCGTGCTCGGCGTCGAAGGCGCGCACGTCCTCGTTGCCGAACCACGGGTGGATCTCCACCTGGTTCACGGCGGGCACCACGGTGCCCTCCTCGAGGACGCGGCGCAGGTGGTGCGGCTGGAAGTTCGACGTGCCGATGGCGCGCGCGCGGCCCGAGCGGTAGAGCTCCTCGAGCGCCCCCCACGCCTCGACGAACCGGCCGACGGCGGGCAGCGGCCAGTGGATGAGGAACAGGTCCACGTGGTCGAGGCCGAGCTCCTCCAGGGAGCGGTCGAAAGCCTCCAGGGCGGCGTCGTGCTCGTGGAACGCGTTGTTCAGCTTCGTGGTGATGAAGAGCTCGTCGCGCGGCAGGCCGGCCGCGGCGACGGCCTCGCCGACGCCGCGCTCGTTGCGGTACATCTGCGCGGTGTCGATGTGCCGGTAGCCCGCCTCGAGGGCGGTCAGCACCAGCTCGCGCGTCTGCGCCGGCGGGACCTTGAAGACGCCGTAGCCGAGCTGCGGGATCGACGTGCCGTTGTTCAGGGGCAGGGACGGGATCTCGATGCTCATGTCACCCATCCTGTCGCGCCCCGGACGGTGTCGCACCGAGGCGGCGTCCGCGCAGGTCAGGGCGCGCCGTCGCCCTGCGGTGTGCAGCAGCCGTCGCCGCGCCAGGCCTCGACGCCCTCCTTCACGGCGAACCCGGCGATGACCAGGGCGGCGAGGGGGTCGGCCCACGACCAGCCGAGGGCGGCGTTGAGGACGAGTCCCAGCAGCAGCACGGCGGACAGGTAGGTGCAGATCAGGGTCTGCTTCGAGTCCGCGACCGCCGACGCCGAGCCCAGCTCGCGGCCGGTGCGGCGCTCGAACCAGGAGAGGAAGGGCATCACGGCGACGCTGACCGCCGCGAGGACGACGCCAACAGGGGAGTGGTCGGGCTCGGCAGCGCCGAGCAGGGTGTGGGCGGCGTCGACCGTGACGAACAGCGCCAGCCCGAAGAAGGACACCGCGATGAGGCGCAGGGCGGCGCGCTCGCGGCGGTGCGGGTCGGGGGCGGCGAACTGCCACGCCACCGCGGCGGCGGACAGCACCTCGACCACGGAGTCGAGGCCGAACCCGACGAGGGCGGCCGACGATGCGGCCCGCCCGGCGGCGATCGCCACCGCTGCCTCGACGACGTTGTACGCGATCGTCGCGGCGACGATCCAGCGCACCCGCAGCTCGAGCCGGGCGCGGCGCTCGGGAGGGAGCGGGCGGAGCGGCACGGTTGTCACGCGCTCGACGGTACACGGAACCCTGTACCGTCGGCCAGGGGCGTGGATGGTTCGCGGGGCGGGCATGCTGGACCCATGAAGAGTCTTCCCCTGGGCCCCACGGTGATCGACGACGACCGCGACGTGCGGTTCGTCGCGGGCTCGACCCAGTTCGCCATCCGCCTCAAGGACGGCCACCTGCATGTGCGCGCCATCGACGACGGCGAGGGCGAGGCGCAGATCTCGGTGTCCCCGACGTCGCGGAGCACCCTCGACCTGCGCGTCCAGCACCGGTCGCCGCAGGGGCCCGTGGACGTCGCGGGCCCGACCGTGCGGTAGCCGCGGCCCGCGGGGGCGCAGGTCACGGCCTCCGGGCTGTGGTCCCGTCGGCGGGTGGCGCACAATGGAGGGGTCGGAGGTGTTCCATGGTCACGATCGACGAGGCGCGCGCCGCCAAGCCCGCCCTGCGCGAGGCGCTCGAGAGTGTCGAGGGGGTGTGCGGCGTCGGGCTCGCCCGACGCGGTGACGAGGCGGACTGGGTGCTCCAGGTGAACGTCGTCTCCCTCAGCGCGCGCAAGGACGTGCCGCCCCAGGTGGACGGCGTCCCCGTCCAGGTCACGGTCGTGGGCGCGGTCACCGCGCTCTGACGGGCCGCCCCCGGGCCTTCGTTCAGGAGGTCAGCGAGACGAGCGCCGCGGCCTGCGCCAGCAGGTCGTCCGCGGCGAGGGCGTCGGCCGGGTCGAGCAGCAGGTGCGAGACGGCGCCGAGGAGCAGCATCTGCAGCAGCGTGCCGTGCTCGGCGGGGAGTCCGAAGAGGTCGGCGAGCTCCGCGCGCGCCTGCGCGTTGGCGTCGGCCAGGGAGGCCGCCCGCTCCGGGTCGCGCGACGCGTCCGCGAGGAGCTCGAGCTGCACCGCCCACAACGACCGGTCCTGCGCCGCCGACGCGATGACGCGCCCCCACACTGCCCGGAACCGCTCGGCCGGGGACGTCCCCAGGTCCTCGGTGCCGATGGCCTCCAGCGCGTCGCCCCAGTCGCGCAGCGCCTCGACGAGCGCCGCGTCGAGCAGCGCCTCCTTGCTCCCGAAGTGGTAGCCGATCGCGGCCAGGCTGACGCCCGCCCCGGTGGCGATGTCGCGCGCGGTGGTGCGCGCGTACCCGCGGTCGCGGAGGCAGTCGCGCGCGGAGGCGAGGAGTGCCGCCCGGTTCCCGGCTGCCTTGGTGCGGGTGGCCTGGGTGGGCTTCGGTGTGCCGGCCGGCGGGGTGGTGCGGCGCGTGCTCGAAGACGTCATGCCTCGATGCTAACTCAAACGTCTGATACGAACGTCTTGCACAAACGTCCAAACCGTGGCTAGGGTGGTGCGCGTCACGTTCCCTCGGCAGGAGGTCCTCCCATGAACCGCACGATCCTCGTCTCCGGCGGCGGCGTCGCCGGTCTCGCGCTCGCCCACCGTCTGGCCGCGGGCGGCGACACGGTCACCGTCGTCGAGCGGGCGCCCGAGCCCCGCGCCGGCGGCTACAAGGTGGACGTGCGCGGCGCCGCGCTCGAGGTCCTGGACCGCATGGGCCTCCTGGAGGAGGCCCGCACCCTGCGCACCGAGGTCCGCGCCGGCACCGTCGTCGACGCCCGCGGGCGCCGGGCCGCGAGCATGGACGGCGACACCTTCGGTGGCCGGGTGCACGAGGACGTCGAGCTGCTGCGCGGCGACCTGCACCGCCTGCTGCGCGAGGGCGCCGCCGGCGCCGAGCACGTCTACGGCGACGCGATCGCGACGCTCGAGGACACGGGCGACGGCGTGGACGTCGTCTTCACCTCCGGGCGCACGGGCCGCTACGACCTCGTCGTCGGCGCGGACGGGCTCCGGTCCGCCACCCGCAACCTCGCCTTCGGCCCGGACGAGCGGTACCTCGTCGACCTCGGGTACTACGTCGCCGTCGCGACCGTCCCCAACCGCCTCGGCCTCGACCGCGAGGAGGTCACCTACGTGGGCCCCGGCCGCACCGCGCTGATGTACGCCACGGCGCGCGAGGAGGGTGCCCGCGCGATGTTCCTGTGGTCCTCCGGGCCGCTGGGGGAGCAGGGCCTCGACCGCGCCGACCGCGAGCGCCTCCTCGCCGAGGCCTATGCCGCCGAGGGGTGGGAGGTGCCGGCGATGCTCGCCGACGTCCCTGCCTCGCCCGACCTGCTGTTCGACTCCCTCAGCCAGGTGCGCATGGACCGCTGGTCCACGGGGCGCGTCGTGCTGCTGGGCGACGCCGCGCACTGCGCGTCCCCGGCGTCCGGGCAGGGCACGAGCATGGCGCTCGTGGGGGCGTACGTGCTGGCCGCGTCGCTCGCCGCGCACGACGACCATGCCGCCGCCTTCGCCGACTACGAGGCCACCATGCGCCCGTTCGTGGACGCGAACCAGGCCCTCGGGCCGGCCAACATCAAGCGGATGGTCGTCGGCACGAAGGGCCAGGTCCGTGCCTCCCTCACCATGCTGCGCGTGATGGACAAGCTGCCCGGCAAGGAGCGCATGCTCGCCGCGATGACGGCGCCCATCCACAAGGCGGCCCACGCCGTCGCGCTGCCCGAGCTGGTGCGCTGACGAGGGCCGGCCGGGGCCGGTGGAGAATGCTCGGGTGAGCTCCTCCTCCCGCCTGCCCCGCGTCCGCGCCTCCGAGCTGGTCGGCCGCGGCTGGCTCAACACCGGCGGCCGCGACGTCGCCCTCGCGGACCTGCGCGGCAAGGTCGTGATCCTCGACTTCTGGACCTTCTGCTGCATCAACTGCCTGCACGTGCTGGACGAGCTGCGCGAGCTGGAGGAGCGGCACCGCGACGAGCTGGTGATCGTGGGCGTGCACTCGCCCAAGTTCGCGCACGAGGCGGACCCGGTGGCGCTGGCTGCCGCGGTCGAGCGGTACGAGGTGCACCACCCGGTGCTCGACGACCCGGAGCTGGTCACGTGGGGCGCGTACACGGCGCGCGCGTGGCCCACGCTGGTCGTCGTCGACCCCGAGGGGTACGTCGTGGCGCAGATGGCGGGGGAGGGTCACGCGTCGGCGATCGAGGCGATCGTCGAGGAGCTGGTCGCCGAGCACGACGCGAAGGGCACCCTGTACCGCGGCGACGGGCCGTACGTGTCGCCGGTGCCGGCGTCGGGCACGCTGCGCTTCCCCGCGAAGGCGGTCGCCCTGCCGTCCGGGAATCTGCTCGTGGCGGACGCCGGCCACCACGCGCTGGCGGAGCTCGCGCCCGACGGCGAGACCCTGGTGCGGCGCGTCGGCTCCGGCGAGCGCGGGCTGGTCGACGGCGGGTCCGACGAGGCGCGGTTCAGCGGGCCGAACGGTCTCTGCCTGGTGCCGGACGAGCTGCGGCCCGCGCTCGGGTACGACGTCCTCGTCGCGGACACCGTCAACCACGCGCTGCGCGGGGTGGACCTGACGACCGGCCGCGTGATCACCGTCGCGGGCACCGGTGAGCAGTTCATGGTGGGCGGGCAGGAGAACGTCGTCGGGCCGGCGGGGCCGTTCGACGCGGCCGCGCCCCATCCGGCGAAGGCGGTCAACCTCAGCTCGCCGTGGGACGTCGCGTGGTCGCCCCGGCTCGGGGTGTTCGTGGTCGCGATGGCCGGCCACCACACGCTGTGGGCGTTCGAGCCGCTGGAGGGCACCGTCCGGCTGCTCGCGGGGACGATGAACGAGGGGCTCGAGGACGGCCCGGGCGACCTGGCGTGGTTCGCGCAGCCCTCCGGGCTGGCGGCGGCGACCGGCCCGCACGCCGGCGACGCCCTGTGGCTGGCCGACGCCGAGACGTCCGCGTTGCGGCGGGTCGTGCCGGCCGACGACGGGTCGGTGACGGTCACGACCGCAGTCGGGCAGGGACTGTTCGACTTCGGCCACCGGGACGGCGAGGCGGCCGAGGCGCTGCTGCAGCACCCGCTGGGCGTGGCGGCCCTGCCGGACGGCAGCGTCGTCGTCGCGGACACGTACAACGGCGCGCTGCGGCGGTACGACGCGGCCTCGGACGTGGTGACGACGCTCGCCACGGGCCTGGCGGAGCCCAGCGACGTGCTGGTCGAGGTCGCCGACGACGGCGTACGCCTGCTGGTCGTGGAGTCCGCGGCGCACCGCCTCACGCGGGTGGCGCTGCCGGCGGACGTCGCGGGGGAGGTGCTCGACGGCGGGGCGCAGCGCATGGCGCGCCCGGCGACCGAGGTCACGGCCGGCGAGCTGCGCCTGGAGGTGCCGTTCGTGCCCGCGCCCGGGCAGAAGCTCGACGACCGGTGGGGCCCGTCCACGGAGCTGCGGGTCAGCGCCACGCCGCCGGAGCTGCTGCTCGACGGCGCGGGCGACGGCACCGACCTCGACCGCGTGCTCGTGGTGAACCCCGACGTGCCCGAGGGTGTGCTGCACGTGACGGCGAAGGCGGCGTCGTGCGACGTCGTGCCGCTCGGCCCGGACGGCGAGCCCGACCCGGACGTCTTCCCGGCCTGCCACCTGGCGCAGCAGGACTGGGGCGTGCCGGTGCGCGTCACCGCCGACGGCGACGCGACGCTCCTCCTGCCGCTGCGGGGCTGACCTGCCGGAGCGGCGCCTGTCGGGGGCTCGCCGTAGCGTCGCCAGGCATGACACCCATCACCGAGGACGACGCGCAGGCCCCGTGGACCGTCGAGCGGCACCTGGAGGGCAGGCCCGAGTCGACGCTGGAGCTCTACCAGGCGGTCATGGAGCGGGCCGAGGCGATCGGCCCGTTCACGCTCTCGGTCTCGAAGTCGGCGATCACGCTCAAGGGCACCCGCCGCGGGTTCGCAGGCCTCGTGCCGCGCCCCGACATGCTGCGCGGGTACCTGGACCTGCAGCGCGTGGTCGAGGACCCGCGCATCACCAGCTCCACGCCCTACACCAAGCGCCTGTTCGTGCACTACTTCCACCTCACAGACCTCGACCAGCTCGACGACGTCTTCGACGGGTGGTTGCGCGAGGCGTACGCGGTCGGCGCGGGAGAGCACGTCGGGCTCTGACGGCGGGTCTTCCGTGACACCGGGCCCTCCCTGACACCGGACCCTGGATGAGAAGGGCCTCATCCGGAGCCCATGAACGACTCATGGCCGCGGGGGACCGTCGTCGTGTCCGCACCGGAACGACATGGAGGTTCTCCGATGAGCACGCACACGGCACACCCCACCCCCGCGCGACGTCTGGCGGCGCTGTCGCTCGCCACCCTGACCGCGGCGGGACTGTCCACCGCGGCCCTCGCGTCCTCCGCGCAGGCGGCGACGCCCACCTGCGCGGGCCTGCGCGCCACGATCGTGGGCACCGACCGGGCCGACGACATCGAGGGCACCGCGGGACGTGACGTCATCGTCGCGCGCGGCGGCGCCGACGAGATCGACGGCCGCGGCGGCGACGACGTCATCTGCGCGGGCAGCGGCAACGACGAGGTCGAGGGCGGGCGCGGCGCCGACCGCATCTACGCCGGCTCGGGTCACGACGAGGTCGACGGCGACAGCGGCGCCGACCGGATCGCCGGGTCCACCGGCAACGACCACCTCGAGGGCGGCAGCGGCAACGACCGTCTCTGGGGCGGGTCCGGGCACGACCTCCTCGAGGGCGAGCGCGGGAGCGACCGCCTCAGCGGCGGCCCGAGCACCGACATGGTGCGCCAGGGCAGCGCCTCCGACCGCGACGAGGACCGGTGGGAGGCCCGGTACGGCGTCGACGACTGAGACTCGCACCGGCACGGCCAGGGTCGCGGCGCCGCGCACGCGGTGCCGCGACCTCGGCCGTAGGGTTCCGGCGTGACCACTCCCCACGTCCTCGTCGCCGGCCCCGCGTCCTGGAACCGCATCGTCCACCTGGACGCGCTGCCCGACCCCACGCCGCACACCGTCTTCGCGCGCGGCGCCTACGACACGGTGGGCGGCACGTCCGCCGGCAAGGCCCTCAACCTCGCGAGCCTGGGGCGGGACGTCGCGCTGCGCACCGTCCTCGGCGACGACGACGAGGGCGCCCGCGTGCGCGCCGTGCTCGAGGACGCGGGTGTCCGCCTCCTGGTCGAGCCCGCCCCGGACGGGCGCACGGAGAGCCACCTCAACCTCATGGACCCCGCCGGCGGCCGCCTGTCGGTGTACCTGCGCGCGCCCGGCGACGTCCCGCCCGGCGGGCCCGCCTGGGACGAGGCGCTCGCGGCCGTGGACGGCGCGGCCGCCGTCGTCGTGGACCTCGCCGCACACTCGCTGCCCGTGCTCGCCGCGGCGACCGAGCGCGGCCGCGACGTGTGGGTCGACCTGCACGACTACGACGGCAACGCCGCGTTCCACCGCCCGTGGGCGGACGCGGGCACGCACGTGTTCCTCAGCTCCGACCGCCTGCCCGACCACCGGGCCTTCATGGCCGGGCGCCTCGCCGCCGGGGCGCGGCTCGTCGTGTGCACGCACGGCGCGCGCGGCGCCACGGCGCTCACGGCGGACGGCTTCCTCGACGTCCCCGCCGAGCGGGTGGACGACGTCGTGGACACCAACGGCGCGGGCGACGGGTTCTTCGCGGGGTTCCTCGACGCGCACCTGCGCGGCGCGGACGTCGCCGAGGCGCTGGCCGCGGCCGCCGCGCACGCCGCGCGGGTGGTGCGCAGCCCGGACCTCGCGCCCGTCGGCTGACGAGGCTCAGGCGAGCCCGGCGTCCCGCGCGACGATCGCCGCCTGCATCCGCGAGACGACGCCCAGCTTGGCCAGCACCCGCGACACGTGCGTCTTGGCGGTGGCCTCGGTGATGACGAGCTCGTCGGCGATGCCCTGGTTGGACAGCCCGCGCCCCAGCGCGCCGAGCACGTCCACCTCTCGCGGCGTGAGGTCCGCCAGCCGCGGGTCGGGGCGGCCGGGTTCCTCCGCCGCGGGCGCGGGGGACGGCGCGCCGGTGAGCTGCGCAAGCACCCGCCGCGTCACCTCGGGCGCGAGCACGCCGTCCCCGGCGGCGACGCGCCGCACGGCGTCCACGAGGGCGGCGGGCTCCGCCGTCTTGAGGAGGAACCCGGCGGCACCCGCCCGCAGGGCGCCGTCCACGTACTCGTCCAGGTCGAAGGTGGTGAGCACGAGGACGTCGGACAGACCCTCGGCGACGATCGCCCGGGTGGCGGCGATGCCGTCCGTCCCCGGCATGCGCAGGTCCATGAGCACGACGTCGGGGCGCAGCGCGCGGGCGTTCGTCACGGCAGCCGTGCCGTCGGCAGCCTCGCCCACCACCTCCAGGCCGTCGGCGGCGTCCAGCAGCAGGCGCAGGCCCGCGCGGATGGCGGCATGGTCGTCGGCGAGCAGCACGCGGATCGCGCCCGGGGCCGGTGGCGTCGTCATCGGGCCCCGCCCCCGTCCCCCGCGCCGGACGGGACGCGGGCCCGCACCACCCAGCCGCCGCCGGCGGTCGGCGCCGCCTCGAAGGAGCCGCCCAGGGCCTCGGCGCGCTCGCGCATCGTGAGCATCCCCGTGCCCGCGCTGAGGGGGGCCGCCACCGCGGCTGCGCCGCCCACACCCCCCACACCGCCGGGGCGGCCGGCGGGCGGCGCGGCGTTCGAGACCTCGAGCGTGACGGCGTCGCCGGGCGGCTCGCAGGACAGGCGCACGGCGACGGCGGCCCCGGGCGCGTGCTTGCGGGCGTTGGTCAGCGCCTCCTGCGCGATCCGGTAGAGCGCGTGCCCGACGGCGGCGGGGCGGTCCGCGTCCGCGAGCCCGTCCGGGTCGTCCACGGTCACGACGGTGCCGTCCGCGCGGGCGGCGGCGAGCAGCTCGTCCAGCCGGTCGAGCCGGCCGGGGGCGGCGAGCGGGTCGCGGGGGGCGTCGGCGCGCAGCAGCTCGATCATCGACCGCATCTCGGTGAGCGACTCCACCGCGCTGGCCCGCACCTGCTCGAGGGCGCCGCGGTCCCGGTCGGTGTCCGGCGGGGCGCTGAGCGCCGCGCCCGAGTGGATCGCGATGGTCGACAGGTGCGACGCGATGACGTCGTGCAGGTCGCGCGCCATGGCGGCGCGCTCCGCGCGGACGGCCTCGTGCCGGTCGAGCTCGCCGATGCGCGCGAGGTCGGCCGCGCGCACGCGCTCCAGCTCCGCGGTCCGCCGCGCCTCGTCCGCGCGGGACCGTTCCACGGCGGCCAGCTCGGACTTCTGCCGCACGTTGTCCGCCCACCACATGGGCACCAGCAGGATCGCGCTCAGGTTCAGGCCTATGCCGACGAAGGCGCGCGCGTCACGGGTCGCCTCGCCCGCGGCGACCGCCCCCGCGACGGTCACGACGGCAGCCGTTCCCCACAGCCAGCGGCGCGCCGTCGGGCCCGACCACATCGCTGCCGCGAACAGCAGGTCCCACAGCACGAGCAGGATCGCGAGGCTGCCGCCCCACGCCAGGTCGACCGCCGTGACGACGAGGCCGCCGGCGAGCGCCAGCATCGGGTGGTGACGCTTGGCGAGCGTGAGGGCGCACCCGGCGGCGAGGAGCGCGACCCGCCACCACGGCTCCGCCGTCGTCGCGCCGAGGGGGCCGCCCCGGAACAGGTCGACGAGCCCCACCTCGAGCAGGAGCCAGCCCACGGCGAACAGCGTCAGCGCGGTGGCGACGTCGCCACGCCGGTCGTCGCCGCCCCACACCCGCACGACCCTGCCCACGAGGGTCGGTGCGGGGCGGTCGGACGTCACGGCCCCATCCCAGCACAGGGAGCCGCACGAGGAATCGCCCGAACGGTGTATCCGCCGCGCCGGACGCGCCGCCGGCGCCCCGCGTGGCGGCCACAGGATCACTCGTTCGGCCGACGACCGCGGCCCGCCCCGCTCGCCAGGATCCAGGTATGGACCTTCCCCTCGACCTCGGCGGCCTCGATCTCGGCGGCGCGGGCGCCGGGCTCGCCGCGATGGCCGGCGTGCTCGTCGTCCTGGCGCTGATCGACTCGACCAGCTTCGGCACCCTGCTCATCCCCGTGTGGCTGCTGATGTCGCCCGGCCGCCCGCAACCGGCGCGCCTGCTCGCGTACCTCGGCACGGTGGCGGCCTTCTACCTCGCCGTGGGGATCGCGGTGATGCTCGGCGCGGGCGCCGTGCTCGACCGGTACGGCGCCGCGCTCGAGTCCCGGCCGGCGATGATCCTGCAGCTCCTCCTCGGCATCGCCCTGTTCGTGCTGAGCTTCCGCTTCGACGGCAAGAAGGCCGCCGCCCGCGCCGAGCGCGAGGGCGCGAAGCCGGGCCGGCTCGCGCGCTGGCGCGCCCGCGCGATGGGCATCGAGGCGGGCGCCGAGGCGGACGTCGTCCCGGGCATGCTCCCGACGGCGACCGTCGCGCGCCCGCAGGCGTCGTTGCTGCCCCTGCTGGGCCTCGCCCTCGGGGCCGTGGCGCTCGAGGTCGGCACGATGCTGCCGTACCTGGCGGCGATCGGCCTCATCACGACGTCGGGCCTGACGACGACGGCGAGCGTCGGCGTCCTGGCCGCCTACTGCGTGGTCATGGTGCTCCCGGCGCTGCTGCTGCTCGGCGGCCGCCTGCTGGCGCGGCGCGTCGTCGATCCCCTCCTGGCCCGGCTGGAGAAGTGGCTGTCCAAGAACGCCGCGGAGATGACCGGCTGGGTGCTGGGCGTCCTCGGCGTGCTGCTCGCGCTCAACGCCATCGGGTCGCTCGGCTGGACCGGCGTGCGGATCCAGTGACTCAGATCCAGTGACTCAGATCCAGTGACTCAGCCGCCGAGCTCGTCGAGCACCGTGCGCAGGTTGGCGCGCGCGGTGCGCTCGTGCCCGGCCACCCAGTCGCCGGTGTACGCGCGCGGCAGCAGCTCCACCACCAGCAGGCAGGCGAAGTACGCCCGGTACAGGCGCAGCCGGGTCCAGGCGTCGGGGTCGCCCGCGCCGGGCGTGCCGTCGCCGACACCCAGGTCGCCGCCCGCGTCGCGGTAGCCGGCGAGGAGGTCCGGGTCCACGGCGCCGACGCCGAGCTGGTCCGCCCCGACGAGCTCGAACACCGGGTCGCCCCACAGCGCGCGCTCGCCGTCGAGGACGCCCACGACCGTGCGCTCGGCCGGGTCGAGCAGCACGTTGCCCGCCCACAGGTCCGCGTGCACCAGGCGAGGCGTGACGACCGTCGCGAGCAGGTCGCGGTGCCGCGCGACGGCGCCGACGATCCGCTCGACGGGCAGGTCGACGCCCCACCGCTCGGCGTCGTCGAGCACCGCGCGGACCATGGCGTCGAACGCCTCGGGCCACGTCGGGGCGGCGAGGCCGGACTCCGGGGCGGGGTAGCCGAACCGGTCGCCCGTGAGGCCGTGCAGCCGCGCCATGAACCCGCCGAGCGAGCGGCGCGCCCGGGCGGCGTCGGCCGCGCCGAGGTCGGTCGCGCCCCACAGGTCGCCGTCGAGGAACGTCGTGACGAGGGCGTCGCCGTCCACGTGCGCGCGGGTCGTGTCCACGTGCAGCGCGCGCGGCACCGGCAGCCCCGCCGCGTGCCCGAGGCGGTCCACCTGCGCCTCCGTGCCGAGCACGCCGTGCTCGTAGCGCAGCAGGCGGGACGTGTCCGCGCCGGTCACCTTGACCACCACCGTGCGGCCGTCGGCGAGGTCGGCGCGGAGCACGCTCGCGAACATGCCGCCGCTCAGCGGGGCGACGGACCGCACCTCGCCGACCGGCGCGACGAGGGCGACGACCTGGTCGTCGGTGACAGCGGTCTTGGTGAGCACGCGCGCGAGCGTAGCGGCCCGTCAGCCCGCGAGGAGGGCGGGCAGCTCGAGCAGCGAGTCGACGACGGTCGCGCGCGCGGCCTCGGGCCGCTCCGCGTGCAGGTACCCCCACGGGCCGCGGCGGATCAGCACCGGCATCATCCCGGCGTCGGCCGCGGGCAGGACGTCGTTGTCGAGGCGGTCGCCGACGTACGCGATCTCGCCGGCCGGCAGCCCGCTGAGCTTCGCGACCCTGGCGAAGAACTCCGGGTCCGGCTTCTGCACGCCCCACTCGTCGGAGGTGCGGATCGCGTCGACAGGCAGGTCCATCGCCTCCAGCGCGGCGCGGGCCTGGGGCGGCTGGTTCCCGGCGACGACGACGGCGAGGCCGGCGGCGCGCAGCGCGGCGAGCGCCTCGCGGACGTCCGGGTAGAGGTCGTCGGCGTCGAAGTTCTCCCGCAGCCCGTCCGGGTCGTCGAGCGCCCAGCGCGCGATCTCGGCGGGGACGTCGACGTCGGGCCGCACCATCTCGAACGCCCGGCGGTGCGACAGGTCGAGGGCGGCGCAGCCGCCCAGGATCCCGAGGAACGTCAGGGCCGGGACGCCCAGCCGGTCGGCCCACCGGGTCCAGATCCGGGTCTCGTCGATCAGGGTCTCGCCGACGTCGAACACCACCGCGCGCACCATGCCCGCGACCCTATCGGGCGCGTCCCCGGCACCCGGCGCGCTGCCGGAGGACAGCCCGTTGTCAGCGTCCGTCCAGGCGCGGCGGCTATCGTGCGGAGCATGGCTGGTGCCGCCCACGACGTGACCGTTCCCGTGACGCTGTCGACCGCGTCGGTCTATCCGCGCCGCGCGGCGTTCGCGTTCGAGGTCGCGGCCGAGCTCGGCTACGACGGCGTCGAGGTCATGGTCTGGTCGGACCCGGCCACGCAGGACCCGGCGGCGCTGCACCGGCTCTCCGACGAGCACGGCGTGCCGATCCGGTCGGTGCACGCGCCCACGCTGCTGGTCAGCCAGCGCGTGTGGGGCCGGTCCCCGGCGGACAAGCTGCGGCGAGCGGTCGACATGGCGGGCGAGCTGGGCGCGCCGACGGTCGTCGTGCACCCGCCGTTCCGCTGGCAGTACAAGTACGCGAAGCAGTTCCAGGAGCTGGTGCACGAGCTGAACGAGGCCGGCGCGGACCGGGCCGGCGGCGTCACCGTCGCCGTCGAGAACATGTACCCGTGGAAGCCGCGCTCCCGCGGCGACCGCGAGCTGAAGGCCTACCTGCCCGGCTGGGACCCGGCCGACCACGACTACGACGCCGTCACCCTCGACCTCTCGCACGCCGCCATCGCCCACCAGGACGGGCTGTCGCTGGTGCACGGGTTCGGCGACAAGCTGCGGCACGTGCACCTCGCCGACGGGACGGCGTCCGGCCGCGACGAGCACATGGTGCCCGGCCGCGGCGACATGGCCTGCGACAAGGTCCTCGAGGAGCTGGTGCGGCGCGACTACGGCGGCGACGTCGTCGTCGAGATCTCCACGCGCAAGGCGCGCACCGCGAGCGAGCGGCACGCCGACCTCCAGGCGGCGCTGAAGTTCGCGCGGGCGCACCTCGCGCCCGTCCCCGAGCCGTACCAGCCGCCCCCGGCCGAGCACCACCACCTGCCCGCCGACGCCTGGTAGGCGGCGCGACTCAGGCGACGGGGACGGGGGCGCCGACGGCCCGCAGCACGAACGCCTCGGTGGCGCGCACGGCGCGCTCGCGGGCCTCGGGCTCGTCCGGAACGAGCCGGCCGGAGAGGCAGGCGTTGACGAGCTGCACCGTGGGCTCGATGTCCTGCTCGGGGAACTCGCCCTCCGCGATCCCCGCGCGCAGGATGCGCTTGAGGATGGACTCCACGATCTCCGCGTGCTCGCGCAGGCGCGCCTGCGTGGTGCGGGAGAGCACGGTGCGGAGGTCCGGGCCGGGGGCGAGGTGGAAGACGCGGGTGAGCTGGGCCTGCTGGCGGATGTACGTCCGGAGCTGCTCGACGGGGTCGTCCACCTCGGCCAGCGCCCGCTCCAGGGTCTGCGCGTACTGCTCGGTCTCGTGGGTGATGAAGCCCAGCAGCAGCGCTTCCTTGTCGGGGAAGTGGTTGTACACCGCGGTCCGTCCGACGCCGGCGGCCGTCGCGATGTCGGCGAGCGTCACGGAGTCGAACCCGCGCTCCGACATCAGCGTCGACAGCGCGGTGAACAGCTTGTGCCGGGTCATCTGGCGGTGCTCGTGCAGGCTCTTCCCGATGATCTTGGGCATGCTGACATCATAGGCAGCCGTTGTCAGCACCTCGGGACGCTAGGGTGCCGGTGTGACCGAGCCCACCGCGTCGTCCGAGCCCGCCCGCGCCGCCCGCCGGGACGCCATCGTGCCCGACACCAAGGACTGGACCTGGGTGCTGGCGCGCCCGTGCCCCGAGTGCGGGTTCGAGGCCGCCGAGGTCTCGCCGGCCGACGTCGGCCCGGCCGTCCGCGACTCCCTGCCGCGGTGGCGCGCCGCCCTCGAGCGGACCGACGCGGCGACCCGGCCCCGCCCGGACGTGTGGTCGCCGCTCGAGTACGCCGCGCACGTGCGCGACGTGTTCCGCATCTTCGACGAGCGCCTCGCGCTCATGCTGACGCAGGACGACCCCGCGTTCGAGAACTGGGACCAGGACGTCACCGCCGTCGAGAGCGACTACGCCCACCAGGTCCCGGCGGCCGTGGCCGACGAGATCGACGTCGCCGGGCATGTCGTCGCGGCGGCGTTCGACGCCGTCGAGCCGGGCCAGGAGGGGCGCACCGGGCGCCGGTCGAACGGGTCGGTGTTCACGGTGCGCACGCTGGGCCAGTACTTCCTGCATGACGTGGTGCACCACCTGCACGACGTGCGGGCCTGAGGCGTCGTCCACAGGCGCTGTCCACAGGCACCTGTCCACAACCCCGCTGGCGGGCCGTCGACCCGCACCGTGCCCCTCACCTGCGGAGTTCCACGCCGGAACGGTGCGCCGGCTGCCCGCCGGCGGCGCGGGAGGGCGGGGGAGGGCCTCCGGCTTCCGGCCAGGAGCCGCGAGATCCCGCGGTTTCCGGCCCGTCCGGCGCCCGCCGCGAATCGGCGCTTACCACGCCGCCGGCGAGCCGCGAAGTCGGCAGCGCGTGTCGCGCCCGGCGCGTCGTCCACAAATTTCTTCCACAGGGCTGTGGGCGGTGTGGGGATTCCGCCGGTCAGCTTGTGGACAAGCCTGTGGTCGAAGAACCGGCCCAGAAAACCCTCCCGGACCCCTTGCACCGCACCCCCAGCAGGTCTAGAAACGTGCGTACCGGTCTTGCGGAGATCGGGTCGACGCACCTCCCCCTCAGGGCGGTCGCCTGCCCTCTCCACGGGACTCGGTCGACCGGAGAACGACGGGCCGTCCCGTACCGCGGTGCGGGTTGTGGGTGACGACACAGGTGTCCGTACGGGGCCGGAAGACCACCCGCGCCCGGCTGTTCGTGGAGAACGGGTTCCTGAGAGGCGACGACGCACCAGGCCTCGACGGGACGCGACGAGCGGTCGGGGTCGTGCCGTCGCCACGGCACCCCTGGTCCCCGGGACCGTCGATCAGGGGTCCGCGGTCATCTCCGAGGCCCCCCGGCCGCCCCGGGGGGCCTCGGCATCTCCGGGCATCTCCCAGCCCTCTCGGCCGCCGCCCGCGTCCTAGGCTCGGCCCATGAGCAACCTCGAGACCCGCCCCGCGGAACGGACCTGCACCGCCGGCGACCAGCCCGCCGGCGTCGAGCTCCTCACCGCGCGGGAGGTGCCGCTCGGTGGGCCGCGCGCGATGACCGTGCGCCGCACCATCCCGCAGCGGCAGCGCTCGCTGGTGGGCGCCTGGTGCTTCTGCGACCACTACGGCCCGGACGACGTGTCGGCCTCGGCGGGCATGCAGGTGCCGCCGCACCCGCACATCGGGCTGCAGACGGTGTCGTGGCTGTTCGCCGGCGAGATCCTGCACCGCGACTCGGTGGGCTCGCTGCAGGCGGTGCGGCCGGGGGAGCTCAACCTCATGACGGCGGGAGTCGGCATCTCGCACTCCGAGGAGTCCCCCGCCGAGGGTCGTCCGCCCACGCTGCACGGCGTCCAGCTGTGGACGGTGCTGCCGGAGGCGGACCGCGGCGGAGAGCCCCACTTCGAGCACCACGGCGACCTGCCCGTCGCGACCGTCGGCGGCGCGCGCGTGCAGGTGTTCATGGGCGCGCTCGGCGTCGCGGGGGAGCGGCTGGCCTCGCCTGCCCGCACGTACACGCCGCTCGTCGGCGCGCAGCTGGACCTGCCGGCGGGCGCCACGCTCACGCTCGGGACGGACCCGTCGTTCGAGCACGCCCTGCTGGTGGACGCCGGCGACGCCGCCCTCGAGGGCCAGACCGTGCCGCCGGCCGAGCTGGGCTACGTCGCCCCGGGGCGCGACCGGCTCGTCGTGACGGCGGGCGCCACGCCCGTGCGCGCCGTCCTCATCGGGGGCGAGCCGTTCACCGAGGACGTCGTCATGTGGTGGAACTTCGTGGGCCGCACCCACGACGACGTCGCGCGGGCGCGCGCCGACTGGATGGCGCAGATCGCCGACGACGGCGCGGGCACGCCCACCCGGTACGCAGACGGCGCCGCCGGGCGACGCTTCGGGCAGGTGCACGGGTACGCGAGCGGGCCGCTGCGCGCGCCCGCGCTGCCCGACGTGCGGCTGCGCCCGCGCACCCGCCCCTCCTCCTGACCGGCCTCCTGACCGGCCTCCTGACCGCCCTCCCGACCGGCCTCAGGTGCGGGGGAACGTCACCCGCAGCGTCGCGGTCCCGGTCGTCGTGGACCGCACGGTGAGGCGCAGCGCGCCGGAGCGGGTGGTGAACGACGACCCCCGGAGCAGGTACGACTTCCGCGCCGACTCCTTGCCCATCGGCACGATGAGGTGCTCGCCGGGGATCGCCCACGTCGACCCCTTCTTGCCGAACCGGCTCACGGTCACGCCGTAGGACACCGTGTAGTTGCTCGCCGCCCGCCACGGCATCCCGCCGAGGTACGGGTAGCGCGCCCCGGACTTCCGGCGGAGCTCGACGGAGTAGTACTGCCCGGTCTTCGGGTCGACGGCGCGCAGCAGCGTGGGCCGCTTGGTGCTCAGGTGCCGTGCGTCGATGGTCACGGTGCGCGCGCCGCCCTTCTTCGTGACCGTGACGACGTCGGACGCCGACAGCACGCCCAGCCGCTTGGCCTGCGCCCGTGACAGGGGCGCCGTGCCGACGGCGGCGAAGTCGGCGCCCATGAGGTCCATCGGGTCGAGCCCCTCGACCGCGCCGCAGCGCGCCGAGGTGAAGCCGCCGTCGGCGGCGCCCCGGCACCAGCCGACGCCGGAGTGCTCGAGGCCCATGTTGTGGCCCAGCTCGTGCGCGAGGGTCGAGACCGCCGTCGCGTACTGGGCGTGACCGAAGCGGGCGGAGCGCGCCTCGCCGTCGGCCCCGCCGAACAGCGAGAACGACCAGCCGCCCGGGTTGTCGCGGCCCGCGGTGCGCGGCAGGGAGCCGAGGCCCAGCGTGCCGAGGCACGTGTCGCCCTCGCGCGCACCGCCGGGGAAGTCGCCGCGGACGTACGGGAACAGCACCACGAGGTGCTCGCGCCGCCCCGGTCCCCGCGTGCTCGAGTCCCACCACCCGGAGCCGTAGTGCGCGCGGCCGCCCGCCTGCACCTGCTTGATGATGCGGCCGGTCGTCGAGCAGGAGCCGTCGCCGGTCTCGACCCGCTCGATCGCCGAGCTCCGCACGAACCGGATCCGGTCGCCGGACTGCGTCGACCAGTACGTCGAGACCTTCGCCAGCAGCGCGTCCACGTCCTGGTCGCGGATCAGCTGCGCCGCCCGGTCCTTCGTCATCCAGCGCGGCGTGGCGACGGCGACGTCCACCCGGTGCACGCGGCGGTCCGTCTGGGCGCGCACGGTCGAGCGCGCGAGGTCCGGGGAGGCGCCCGTCGCGGCGGACTGCCAGCGCACGGTGTCGTCGACGGCGGCGTCGTCGACCGCTCCGGGGGTGACGACGGGGTCGACGCCGCGGGCCGCGGCGGCGGCCTGGACGCTCGACGGTGCGACGGCGGCCGCGGCGGGCGGCGTGCCCGCGGCGGCGAGCGGCTCCGCGAGCAGTGCCGCGGTGACGAGAGCGGCGACGGTGACCGCGCGAGCCTGCATGATTCCCCCTGGGGCTCCGGCGTGCCGCGGCC
Organism: Isoptericola sp. NPDC060185; assembly: GCF_042728595.1. NCBI lineage: Bacteria > Bacillati > Actinomycetota > Actinomycetes > Micrococcales > Promicromonosporaceae > Isoptericola > Isoptericola sp. NPDC060185. The sequence continues at coordinate 18,474 of NZ_JBHWYY010000032.1, forward strand.
GGGCGGCGCGGGCGGTCCCAGAAGCGTAGGCACGGGCCCGCGGCCGTCGCCCGCCCTGCCCGGGGTGACGTGCCTCTCGCGGGGGGTGAAATCGTCGCCCGGGGCGCGGCCGGGGCCGTCGGCCGCCCGGCGTCAGAGCAGCCGGAGCTCGACCACCGGCACCACGCGCAACCAGTCGTCCTCGCCGCGCTCGCGGGCCAGCGGCTCCGCCCACTCCGCGAGCACCGGGCTCAGCTGTGCCCACGGCCCGGGGTGGGCGCCGGTGTACGCGCGCAGGATCGCGGCGCCGTCGTCGGGCGACAGGACCACCGCGCGGGCCCGCACGTCCCTCCGGGCGCCGATCGACACGAGCACCCGGGGGTCGGCCTGCACGTTGCGGAACCACTGGGACCGCGGCCCCAGGCCCGCGACGACGACCGCGCGGTCCGGCGCGGGGCGCGCGACCACCTCGAGCACCACGTACCGTCGCTCGCCGCTGCTGCGGCCGCGGTGCTGCATCATGAGCAGCCGCCCGCCGAAGAGGACGCCGAGCCCCGCCCGGAACATCCCGATCGGGGCGCGGACGAACCAGCGGGTGTGCAGGGCGCGGGAGGCGAGGCTCATGCCCTGGACGGTACCCACGGGCCCCCGGGGACGCCCGCGGGTCGGAGCACCGGGAACGGGGGGTCGCCCGGCCGGTCGCGCGGCACGCGGGTACGTTCGTGCCTGTGAGTCCGTCGGCGAACGGAGGGTCGGCGTCCCTCGACCGCTCCGACTACTGGTGGTACCGCACGCGCGGCCGCCTGCTGCGGACGGTGCTGGGCGGGTACGCCGACGGCTCGGACGACGTCCTGGACGTGGGGAGCGCGGACGGCCCCAGCGTGGCGTGGCTGCGGGGACGGCGCCACCACGTCACCCTCGACATCGACCCGCGGGGCCTCACGCCCGGCTCGGGGGTGTGCGGGTCGGCGACGACGCTCCCGTTCGCGGACGCCGTCTTCGACCTGGTCGGAGCGTTCGACGTCCTCGAGCACTGCGCGGCCGAGGACGTCGTGCTCGCCGAGGTCCGGCGGGTCCTGCGGCCGGGCGGCCACTTCCTCATGACCGTGCCCGCCTACCAGTGGCTCTGGAGCGACTTCGACGTCCAGAACGGGCACGTCCGGCGCTACACGCGGGGGCGGGCGGTGGCGGCGCTCGAGGACAGCGGGTTCGAGGTGCTCCGGGCGACGTACGCGTTCGCCTCGACGTTCCCGGCCTTCGTCGTCGAGCGGCTCGCGCGGCGCGCCCGCGGCCTGGTGCGCCGCGGCGACGGGCGGCCCGCCGACGTGGTCCGGCTCCCGCGGACGTCCCCGGCCGTCGACCGTGTGCTCACGGCGCTCGGGACCGTCGACGACCGGGTGCTCGCGCGCCGCGACCTGCCGTTCGGGTCATCGGTCGTCGTCGCCGCCCGCCGGCCCGTGGCCTGAACCCGGCCCCTGCTCCGGCGGGCGCGCCGTCCCGGCCGGGCGCCGGAACGAGAAGTACAGGTGCGCGAAGTAGCTCGCGACCACCGTCAGGGCCAGCGCCAGCACCTGGGCCGGGAGCACGGGGAGGTGCGCGAGCTCGACGAACGCCGGCAGGAGAGCGGCGTTCAGCGCGAGCGCGCCGAGCTGCACGCTCACGAACCGGGCCAGGTCGAGCCAGACGCCGCCGCGCACCTTGAACACGAAGCGGCGGTGCAGCGTGAAGCCGACCACGATCCCCACGGCGTAGGCCAGCACCAGCGCGCCGAGGTATCCGATCACGTCGCCGAGGGTCCGCTCGAGGACGGCGAACGCCGCCAGGCCGACGAGGGTGTTGATCGCGCCGACGACGAGGTACGCGGACTCCCGGCGGCGCAGCAGGGCCAGGATCCATCCCCGCCGCGGGGGTCCGGTCACGGGCTCGGTCATCGTCGTGGCTCTCGGGTGTCAGCCGGCCGCGAAGCCGGCCACGAGGAACAGGGCGCCGACCGCCACGACCCAGCCGACGGCGAGGACGCGCTGGGTGCGGCGGAGCGCGGGGCTCCACGTGGCGGGGTCGGCGGGGGCGAGCAGGCCGGCGATCGCGATCCCGAGCAGCGGGGCGAAGACCGGCCAGTACCTCCCGCTGGAGACGTGGACGAACGGCTGGGACATGAGCAGCGCGAGCATGCCGGAGGCCACGACGACCATGACCTGGGCGTCCGGCCGCACGCGTCTGGCGACCAGGATCGCGACCGCCGCGGCACCGACGGCCGCGTCGTACATCCCGTGCGTCACGGCGATGCTCACGGTGTCGGAGGCCTGCTGGGGCGGCGGTGCGTCGCCGTCCTCCACGGGTGGCCGGAAGACGTGGTCGTAGCTGGCGGGGGAGAAGGCGTAGCGCGAGAAGTCGTCGAGCACGGTGGCGGCGTACCCCGACGGGGTGACGTCCCGCATCGCGTAGGCCCGCATCTGCCGCCGCACCTCCAGCGGGTTCTCGCCGGTCTGCTCGCCCACCGCCCGCGCGTACCGGGCCATGTTCGTCCAGATGTTCCCTTCGACGCAGGGGCCGAAGCAGAGCTCGTCGCGGTCGCCGAACGCGTACGCGAGGGACAGGGACATCGTGGTGGTCGTGGTGACCCGCTCGCCGAAGGTGCGGGTCATGATCGCCGACCACGGCGCCAGCAGCACGACGACAACCGCCGCGGCCGCGGCGCACGCGGCCAGCGAGCGGGCGAGGGCGCGGCCGCGCGTCCGCAGCAGGGTCACGACGACCAGCACCGCGAGGACCGCCACCACCAGCGGGAGCGTGCTGGAGCGCAGGTACAGGGCGACGACCAGGGCGAGCCCGAGCAGGACCGCGTCGCGGACGCGGACCGCGCCGTCCGAGTCGAGGCGGCGCCACATGACGACGAGCAGGGGGACCGTGGCGAGGAGCACGAGGCCGGCCCAGGCGTCGCCCCAGGCGCTGAACCCGAACAGCACCCACATCGGGATGAGCCCCGGCACCACGAGCAGCACGGCCGCCGTCCGGAGCCCGACGGTCCGGGCGACGAGGGCGACCGCGCCGAGGAAGACGACCGTCGACAGGACGCCCAGGTACACGCGGACGGCCTCGTCGCCGGCCGTCGGGTCCGCGAGGAAGAGCGGGGCGATCAGCAGGGACATCCCGGGCATGAACCAGCCGTTGCCGACGAGGTGCGCCTGCAGGTCGGCGGTCGGGACCGCGCCGCCCTCCAGCAGGGCCTGGGCCGCGGCCGCGAGGTCGCGCGCGCCGGTGGTGTAGGCGACCTCGTCGCCCGCGAGGGGCGCGGGCAGCGCCTTGTGTGCGAGGACGAGCCGCAGCACCAGGTTCAGGAGGACCAGGCCGCCGACCACGACCAGCGGCAGGGTGGGCAGGCGCCTGCGCCCCGCGGGCGTCGGCGCGGGGGCGTCCCCGGGGCCGGGCGCGGTGGGCGGTGTGGTCCTCGGTGCGGACGCGGCGACGGGCACCGGGTCGGGTCCGGCGCTCGTCACGAGGAGGTCCCGGTCAGCACCGTGGCGTCCTCGGGCGGCGGGTCGACCATGTCGATCGGCGTGCAGCCCGCCGTCGCGCGAGGGCGGGCGGCGGTCCGCGGGAGGTCCAGCCGGAACGTGCCCTGCACGAGGGTCTCGGGCGTGGCGTCCTCCAGCGGCGTGACGTCGAACGCCACGCCGCCGTACCCGGGCGCCTCGAAGCGGTGCCAGCCGGCCTCGGCGCCCCGCGCGGCGAAGCCGCCGTCGACGAGGCTGGCGCGCAGGCTCGCCGTGAAGTCCTCCGGGCTCAGCCGGTCCCACTGGGCGACCAGCACCCAGCGGTCGGCGACGACGTACTGCCGCATCACCTGGTAGCCGACGTCGAGGGTGACGTCGCGGGGCAGCGGCCAGCACGGGCCGGCGAGCGGGGGGACCAGCGCCGCGGGGCCCTGGTACCCCGCCGACACGTCGGCGCACGCCGCCGTGCCGAGGGTCCCCGCCACGACGGCGGCCACGGCGCACGCGCGGCGCAGGGGGCGCTCGCGCGCCGTCATCGACGGGCTCCCGGGCGGCGCAGGGTCCGGGCGACGTCCGTGAACGTGGCCCCGATGCCGCTGGCCAGGGTGGTCGTCGCGAGCCGGTCGACGTCGGGCCACAGGGTCGACCGGAAGCGGAGGTCGCGCGTCTGGAAGGGGGTGCTCGAGGACGTGCCCAGCACGATGGGCGCCCGCCGCTTGGTGATGCGGGAGAGCTCCCCGACGATCGTCGCGAGGGTCACCGCGCTCTGCGAGGCGAGGATCTTGACGACCGCGGCGCCCGGCCCGGCCCCGGCGAGCCGGTCCATCCCGGCGAGGATCATCCGCGCGGCGTCGCGCACGAAGACGTAGTCCCGGGCGGTGTCGAGCGACACGTAGATCAGCAGCGGGGAGCGCTGGACCTCGGCGCGGCAGAGCTGGGTGATCAGGCCCTGCGGCTTGGCCAGGTTCTGGCCCGGACCGTAGAGGTTGGCGATCCGCCCGACCAGGACGGCGACGCCGGCGTCCGTCAGGCGGCCGACCGCGGCCTCGGAGGCGAGCTTCGCCCTGCCGTACGGCGCCAGCGGCGACGGCGGCGTCGCCTCGGTGAAGGGCGGGTCCGCGGACCCCGCGTAGACGCCGCCCGCCGACGAGGACAGGAAGACGCGGAGCGTGGTCCGGGGGTGGCGGCGGCCCGCGGCGAGCAGCTCGTCGACGAGGGCGTCCAGCACGGTCACCTCGCGGTCGAGGGCGTCCTGGCCGGTCGCGACGACGCCCGCGCCGGCGGCCCACAGGAGGTCGACGTCCCGGAAGCTCCCGAGGAGGTGCTCGGCGTCGCGGGCGAGGGCCGTCACGCTGGCGTCGGGGTCGTGCCACGGCACGGCGCTGACGTGGACGGCCCGGCCGGCCGCCGTCGCGCCGGCCACGAGGTGCCCGCCCAGCAGGCCGCCGCCGCCGACCACCCAGGTCACGCGGCCGTCACGTGCCACGGCCGTCCCTGCCGAGGGGACCCGCGTGCGGGTCGCTCATGATGAGGTACGGCGGCTTGCCCATCGCCATGTTGACCGCGACGCCGATGTACTCGGCGACGATCCCGAGGGCGTACAGGATGATGCCCGAGCACAGCAGGACGATGACGACGGTCGAGGTCCACCCCTCGGGCACGTTGCCGCCCGCGAGCCGCTCGATGGCGAGGACCACGGCGAGGGCGACGCCGAAGGTGGCGAAGGTGGCGCCGATCAGGCTGACGACCCGCAGGCCGCGGGTGCCGCTCGTCATCACCATGCGCCAGAAGTGGGAGATCAGGGTGCGCACGGAGTAGCCGGAGACGCGGTCGCCCTCCGAGCGCATCGACACCGGGCAGGTCGTCACCCGGTCCGCGACCCAGCTCAGCGCCACGTCGAGGTAGACGCCCTGGCCGGCGTAGGCCGCCACGCTGCGCCCGATCTCGCCCAGCATGAGGCGGAAGCTGTGGAACTTCGTCGCGTCGGCGTCGCCGCCCGACAGCATGTTGATGAGCAGCTTGGCGACCCGCGAGGTGGTGTTGCGGAACGCGGTGTGCGGCGCCTCGTTCCTCGGCGACGCGTAGACGAGCGTGGACCGTTCGCGCATCGCGGTGTCGAGGAGGTCGCCGATGTCGGCCGGGTCGTGCTGCCCGTCCTCGTCCATCGTCACGACCCAGTCGCCCGACGAGCTCGCGATCCCGGCGGTGGTCGCGGCGTGCTGCCCGAAGTTGCGGCTGAGCCACACCGGCCGGACCCACGGGAGCGCCGCGGCGAGCTCGCGCAGCACCCGGGCGGAGTCGTCGGGCCCGCAGTCGTTGACGAGGATCACCTCGGTCACGCGGAACGGGTGACCGGCGGGGGAGCGCTGCGGCGCGGTCAGCGGGGCGAGCTCGTCGACGAGCCCGGGCAGGTGCCGCTCACCCCGGTAGACAGGGACGACGACCGAGATCGTGTGCTCCTGGCCGGGGTCCGGACGGGCGGCATCCCCCATGCCTCAGCACTCTAGGACCAGGGGGTCGGGCAGGCGAGGGGTTCCGCCGGGGGAGGGGACTCCCGCGCTGCCCGCCGGGAGGGGCTCGCAGGGACGGTCCGTGGAGCGGGTGACGGGAATCGAACCCGCGCTGTCAGCTTGGGAAGCTGAAGTTCTACCATTGAACTACACCCGCGCAGCAGCACCTGACGGTGTGCGCGCCCCGATCATACCCAACCGGGGACGGTGCTCCGAACCGGTGGCCGGCACGCCGCGGGACGGCGTGCCGGCGACGGCGTCAGAGCGGACGGATGTCCGAGGCCTGCAGGCCCTTGGGGCCCTGGGTGACCTCGAACTCGACCTGCTGGCCCTCGTTGAGGGTGCGGAAGCCGCTGGCCGAGATCGCGCTGTAGTGCGCGAACACGTCGGCGGTGCCGTCGGAGGGGGCGATGAAGCCGAAGCCCTTCTCCTCGTTGAACCACTTCACAGTTCCGGTGGTCATGATGTCTTCTCTCGTTGATGCGACGGACCCGAGAACACAGGTCCTCATCGTCGCGCCCGGGCGGGCGCGGACGTTCGGGTGCGGGCTCGGCGAGCACGCACGACGCCGGGGTGCGAGGGCGCGCGCAGCGCCTTCGCCTCGGCGAGGGTGGGGACGACGGCGACCGGCCGCGACCAGCGGTCGTGGACGTGGAAGCCGTCGGGGAGTCGGGTGATCATGCCGCCGTACTCGCCGTCGACCGTCGCGACCCACAGGTCGTCGTCGGCCCGGCGCCACACGGGCGTCGATCGGGGGGTGGACTCAGCCGTGAGCTCGGACGCGAACGTGGGCGCGGGCCGGTCCAGGGTGGTGATGAAGGAAGAAGTGATGCTCTCTGCTCTCGCTCCGCGCGACGGCCGGTGCGGCTCGACGGGCGGTGTTTCTGTCGGTGGACAGCGGCGCTGTCTCGTGCGCGGGACCATGCTTCGATGCGGTGGACCGAAGGGTGCCGTGGGGTCGATCCCCGGCGTGCGCGCCACCCAGGATACACGGGCGGGCGCCGGACCCGTCAGCCCGCGACGATCCGGTAGCGCTCCAGCCGCCTCCCCGGGGCCCGGCCGCCCGCCTTCACACCGTCGACGGCGAGCGCCTTCACGGGGCTGAACCAGCACTGCGAGCGCTTGTGGAGCGCCCACCCGTCGCCGAGGGTGACGGCCGCGTGCTCGACCTGGCCGCCGGGCGTCCGCCACACGAGGACGACGCCCGCGTCGCCGTCGTGCCGCGGGCCGCGGGGCAGGGGGCGGGCGCGCTCGGCGAGCCACCGCTCGAACGGCGCGCGCTGCATCCACTCGTGCTCCGCGCCGGCGACGCCGGCGGCGCCCATCACCGTGCCGAAGCAATTGGGACCGCTGCGCTCGGGGAACCGTCCGGCGAGCGCCCTCGCACGGGGAAGGCCGGCGGTGGCGGCCCGCTCCCACACCGTGTCGGGCACGTCGTCGTGCCGGCTGGGGCGGCAGCCGTCCTCGACCCAGCGCACGAGCCGGGCCTCGGCGCGCGACCCGGAGCGAGCATCCGTCCCGGCATCCGGCCACCGTGGCCGCTCGGGCTGGCGGGCGGTGAGCTCCGCGCGCAGGGCGGGCGCGAGCGCCTGGTACGCCGCGCGGTCGAGCCGCACGACGGCGTCGTCGGGGGCCAGGCCGTACAGCCCGAGGGCGTCGCGCTCCTCGGCGAGGAGGCCGGCGCGCTCGTCGGGCAGGCCGAGCCGGGCGGCGAGGTCCGCCGGTGCGACCAGGGGGCGCCGGGCGGGGGCGAACCAGCCCGACCAGCGGGCGGCGAGGGCGTCGGGGACGTCGATGTCGAGGGCACGCACGGTCCGTGAGCGTACGTGGGCGCCCGGCGGGGTCGGCGACTACCGTGTCCCCGTGCTGCTCTCCGACCGCGACATCCGGGCCGAGCTCGACGCCGGGCGGGTCGTCCTCGACCCGTACGAGGCGTCCATGCTCCAGCCCTCCAGCATCGACGTCCGCCTCGACCGGTACTTCCGGCTGTTCGACAACCACAAGTACCCGTTCATCGACCCGTCGCAGGAGCAGCCGGAGCTGACGCGGCTCGTGGAGGTGGCGCCGGACGAGCCGTTCGTGCTGCACCCGGGCGAGTTCGTGCTGGGCTCCACGTTCGAGGCCGTGACACTGCCCGACGACGTCGCCGCACGCCTCGAGGGCAAGTCGTCGCTGGGGCGGCTCGGCCTGCTCACGCACAGCACGGCCGGGTTCATCGACCCCGGGTTCTCGGGTCACGTGACGCTGGAGCTGAGCAACGTCGCGACGTTGCCGATCACGCTGTGGCCGGGCATGAAGATCGGCCAGATGTGCTTCTTCCGCCTGTCGTCCCCGGCGGAGCACCCGTACGGGTCCGATGCGTACGGGTCGCGGTACCAGGGGCAGCGCGGGCCGACGGCGAGCCGGTCCTGGCAGTCGTTCCACCGGAGCACGGTCTGACCGGCGCGCGGGGCGGCCGCCCCGGGCTCGGGCCGAGGTCCGTCCCGGGCGCCGGCCCGGGGCCCGATGAGGCGTCCCCCGACGGTGCGCGACGTCGCTACGCTCGGTCCCGTCGCGCCGGGACCGGCGCGCCCCGGTCCCGGAAGGAACGTCGTCGGATGGCTCAGAACCCGCCCGCCCTGCCCCCGCTGCCGGCGGTCTCGGCGCAGGGCCACCAGGCCCGCCACCTGCTCGGGGTGCCGTCGGACGTCGTCGTCGACGAGATCGAGGTGCTGGCGATGTCGCGCTTCGTCGGCACGCGGTGGGACGTCGTCCCGGCGGACCTGCCGGGCGCCGACGTCCCCGTGGGCCGGATGGCTAACCCGGGGGAGCCGGGCGTGCTGCGGCTGTCGCGGCACAGCGCCGTCTCGGGGCCCTACGCGCCCGCCGGCAAGGGCGTGGACGCCGGCCTCCCGCCGGGCACGGAGATGGTCTTCGACGTCGTGTGCCCGCGCGAGCGCTGGGACGACGCCACCCGCTTCGGCGGGGACCGCGACGGCATCGGGCGCGCCTTCCCGGCGGCCCTGCCGAACCGCGAGGAGGAGCGCGTCGTGCAGTGGCTGGTCGAGGCGGCCCGCCGCCTGGGCGGCTCGGTACGGCTCGACGTCGCGGGCACGTGGGACGAGTCCGACGGCGGCCGTCGCGCCGCAGGCCCGGGCGTCGTCCTGACCCCCGACCCGGGCCGCGCCGTGGACCTCACGGTCTACTCCGACATCTGGCTGGACCCGCAGGCCGCGCACCGGGTGCTGCAGGCCGTGCACCCGCGCGTCGTGCTCGCCACCGAGGGCAGGCCCTACCAGGGCCCGCCGCGCGGCCTCGCGGACCGCCCCCTGTACCCGGGCGAGCCGCTGGACGACGAGCTGCGCAAGGCGATCCACGAGCGCGCCGACGACGTCGACATCGACGCCCTGCAGGCGCCGATGGTGCTCGACGGCTACGGGCTGACGAGCGACCTGGGCCTGGACGGGTCGATCACCGTCGAGGTGGTCGGCGACGAGACGCTGCCGCTGCTGGTGCGCGAGCTGCCGTGGGCGGCGGCCGGCGCGATCTGCTACCACGTGCGCTGGGACGCCCCGGACGTGTACGAGGCGAACCAGGAGTTCCCGCAGGCGGCGCACGTCGTCGCGCGCCGCCGCGCGGCCGACCTGGTGGGGAAGATGGCGGTGGCGATCCATGCCGCCGTGGGCGGCGAGATCGCCGACGAGGCGGACTTCCTGCTCGCGCCCGAGGATCTCTGACCGGCGTCGCCCGAGAAGTGCCCCGGGCACCCGTCGACGGTGGTGGACGGCGCCCTCCCGCGCGTCCCGGTGACGCCTGGCCTGCCTGTTTGACACCCCCCGAGGGCGCCGCTTAGCGTTCACCTCGGAAAGCGTATTCCGCGAGGTTCATCACACTGGGGTGAGGAGCAGCATGGTGACGACGACACCGGGGTCGGCGGTCGGGCAGAGCAGCCGGGCGGTCCGTGAGGCCCCTGCCGAGGAACGGCGTCCGCGCGCGCTGCCCGCCCCCGTGCGCTGGGTGCTGGACCAGTGGCGGCCGATCGCGTTCGTGGTGGTGCTGTTCGCGGTGTGGTGGTTCGTCACCGCGCGCGGCCTCGTCGCGCCGTACGTGCTGCCCTCGCCGGCGGACACGTGGGCCGCCGCGACGGAGAACGTCGACTACCTGCTCCACCACACGTACGTGACGACCTACGAGACGGTGGTCGGCTTCGCCATCGCCGTCGTGGTCGGCGAGCTCGTGGCGGTGCTGATGGCGTACTCCCGCGGCACCGAGAAGACGCTCTACCCGATCATCCTCGTGGCGCAGGTCATCCCGAAGATCGCCGTCGCGCCGCTCTTCGTGGTGTGGCTCGGCTTCGGCCTGGCGCCCAAGATCACCGTCGCGGTCCTCATGGCGTTCTTCCCCGTGGTGATCTCCGGCCTCGCCGGCCTGCGCTCGGTGGACCCCGAGATCCTGCAGCTCACGTCGACCATGGGCGCGAGCCGCATCAAGACGTTCGCCAAGGTGATGTTCCCGGCGTCGCTGCCGCAGCTGCTGTCCGGGCTCAAGGTGGCCGCGACGCTCGCCGTCACGGGCGCCGTCGTCGGCGAGTTCGTCGGCGGCAACGACGGCCTCGGCTACGTGATCCTGCAGGCCAACGGCAACATCGACACCGCGATGCTCTTCGCCGCCCTGTTCATCATGTCCGCCCTCGGGATCGTGCTCTTCGCGATCATCCAGATCGCCGAGCGCTTCCTCATCGGCTGGCACGCCTCGCGCCGCATCGACTCCGCCGCGACCACCGTCGCCGCCTGACCGCAGCCCGCACCGCGCCGCCGGCGCAACCCCCTGGACCCCCAGAGCTCGCAGAACCAGTGCAAAGGAGCACCCCGATGTCTCTCCGACCGACCCTCCGATCGAAGGCCCTCGCCGCCGCCGCGGCCGTCTCCGCCGCCGCCCTGACGCTCGCCGCGTGCGCCCCGTCCACCGACGACGGCGGCGCCCAGGCCGAGGCCCCGGCCGGCGCCGACACCACCGACGTCACGCTGATGCTCAACTGGTACCCCTACGGCGAGCACGCCCCGTTCTACTACGGGCTCGAGGAGGGGATCTTCGCCGACCACGGCATCAACCTGAAGATCGAGGCCGGGCAGGGCTCCACCAAGACGGCGCAGGCCGTCGGCGCCGACCAGGTCCAGTTCGGCTGGGCCGACACCCCCGCCGTGCTCGCCAACATCGACAAGGGCGTCAAGATCCGCAGCCTCGGCGTCTTCCTGCAGACGACGCCGTCGTCGGTGCAGGTCTTCTCCGACTCGGGCATCAAGGAGCCGGCCGACCTCAAGGGCAAGACCATCGCCGTCTCGGCGGGCGACGCTCCGACGACGACGTTCCCGCTCTACCTCGAGGCCGCGGGCGTGCCCGAGGACGCGGTGACCCAGCAGAACCTCGACCCGGCCGGCAAGATCTCCGCGATGCTCACCGACAAGGTGGACGGCCTCATCGGGTTCGCGCACGACCAGGGCCCGACGATCGCCTCCAAGAGCGGCCGCGACGTCACCTACCTGCGCTACTCGGACGTCGGCCTGAGCTTCTACAGCAACGGGCTCGTCGCCTCCGAGAACACGATCTCCTCCGACCCCGACCTCGTGAAGGAGATGGTCGCGGCGACGTCCGAGGCGTTCGCCGCCGCCGCCGAGGACCCGGACGCCGCCGTCGCCTCGATGGAGGGCAAGGACCCGCAGATGCCCGCGGCCGACGTGCTCACCGAGCAGTGGAAGCAGACCATCGAGCTGCTGCACACCGACGCGACCGAGGGCAAGGCGCCCGGCGTGAACGACCCGGCCGACTGGGCGAACACCCTGGACGTGCTGTCGAGCTCCGGCCTCATCGCCGAGGGCACGACGGCCGACGACTACTTCGACGACTCGTTCGCCCCGGCGAACTGAACGGGGGCCCCATGACCACCACGACCACGGGCGGGCTCCCCGCGCAGGGCGTCGCCACCGACGCCGTCGTCGACATCGAGGACGTCTCGGTCACGTTCCGCAGCCGCCGCGTGTCCACCCCGGCCCTCGGGTCGGTCGACCTGCAGCTCGCCCGCGGCGAGTTCGTGACGATCGCGGGCCCGTCCGGCTGCGGCAAGTCCACGCTGCTCAAGGTCGTGGCCGGCCTGACGGCCCCGACGACGGGCCAGGTGCGGCTGCGCGGCGAGGTGGTGCGGGGCCCGCGCCAGGACATCGGCTTCGTCTTCCAGCGCGCGGCGCTGCTGGAGTGGCGCGACGTCCGGGCGAACATCCTGCTGCAGGCCGAGATGCGGGGCATGGACGGCGCCACCGCGCGCCGCCGGTGCGACGAGCTCGTCGAGATGACGGGCCTGACGGGCTTCGAGAAGGCGATGCCGCACGAGCTGTCGGGCGGCATGCAGCAGCGCGTCTCGCTCTGCCGGGCGCTGCTGCACCAGCCGGACGTGCTGCTCATGGACGAGCCGTTCGGCGCCCTCGACGCCCTCACCCGCGAGCGGATGAACGTCGAGCTGCACCGCATCTGGCGCGAGACCGGCGTCTCCGTGCTCCTCGTGACGCACTCGGTGGCCGAGGCCGTGTACCTCGCCAACCGGGTGGTCGTCATGGGGCCGCGGCCGGGCACGATCGTCGAGGAGCTCGCGGTGGACCTGCCCGCCGAGCGCGACTACGCCGAGACGGTGCGCGATCCTGAGTTCGGGCGCGTGTCGGGCCGCGTGCGCGAGCTGCTGGGGTCGCCCGGGGGAGACTGATTGGTCGCCTGCCCCGCACGGACCGTGCGGGGCGGGCGAGCGACCCAGGTCACAGGCCCGTGTCACCTCGATCGCCACGGGACCATCGGTCGATGCCGGTAAGGTAAAGCCCGACGCCCCGCCCCTCGACCGGACGGAGTGCTGTGCTCTCAGTGCTGCTCTTCACCTTCCTGCTGGCCCTCGCGGCGCCGGCTCTGGTGGCATGGCTGGGCAGGAGAGCGTTCTGGGTGCTGGCCCTCGGGCCCGCGTCGGCCGCGGTCTACGCGCTGGCCATGACGCCGCGGGTCACGGCGGGAGACTTCCCCACCACCCAGGTCCCGTGGGTCCCCGGCCTGCACCTGTCGATCACCCTGCAGCTCGACACCCTCGCGTGGTTCATGCTGCTCGTGGTGGGCGGCGTCGGGGCGCTCGTGCTCCTGTACTGCTCGGCCTACTTCGCCCGCGACGCCCTCGGCCTCGGCCGGTTCGCGGCCGTCCTCACGGCGTTCGCCGCCGCGATGGTGGGCCTCGTCGTCGCCGACGACCTGCTGCTCCTGTTCGTGTTCTGGGAGCTCACCACCGTCTTCTCCTACCTGCTCATCGGCCACTACGCCGACCGCAAGGCGTCGCGGCGCGCCGCCATGCAGGCGATCGTCATCACGACGGCCGGCGGCCTCGCCATGCTGGTCGGTCTGATCATCCTGGGCGTCGTCGGCGACACCTGGCGGGTCTCGGAGCTGGTGGCGGACCCGCCGTCGGGCACCGTCGTCACCGTCGCGGCCGTCTGCCTGCTCGCCGGCGCCGCCACCAAGTCCGCGCTCATCCCGTTCCACTTCTGGCTCCCCGCGGCCATGGCCGCGCCGACGCCGGTGTCCGCCTACCTGCACGCGGCGGCCATGGTCAAGGCGGGCGTCTATCTGGTGGCCCGCTTCGCCCCGGCGTTCTCCGACCTGCCGGTGTGGCGCTGGCTGGTGCTCGTCCTCGGCGGCGGCACGCTGCTGCTGGGCGGCTACCAGGCGCTGCGCCAGCACGACCTCAAGCTCGTGCTCGCGTTCGGCACCGTCTCCCAGCTCGGCCTGATCGTCCTGCTGCTCGGCCTCGGGTCGAGGTCCCTCGCGCTCGCCGGCCTCGCGATGCTGGGCGCGCACGCCATGTTCAAGGCCGCGCTGTTCCTCGTGGTCGGCGCCGTCGACGTCGCCACCGGCACGCGCGACCTGCGCAAGCTCTCCGGGCTGTGGCGCACGATGCCGTTCACCACCGTGGCGGGCGTGCTCGCCACCGCGTCGATGATCGGCTTCCCGCCGTTCGCCGGCTACGTCGCCAAGGAGGCCGCGCTCGAGGGGCTGTGGCACGACGTCACCCACGGCGCCGGGGCGATCGAGACGATCGCGCTCGTCGCGCTGGTCGTCGGCTCGGCCCTCACCGTGGCCTACGGCCTGCGGTTCGCGTGGGGCGCGTTCGGCACCAAGCGGCGCCCGGGCGCGGCGGGGGCGGGGGCGGCGACCGCCTCGACGCACGACGCCGCCGCGCAGCCCGCGCCCGCGACGCCCGTGCGGCGCCAGCCGTGGCTGCTCGTCACGCCGCCGCTGGTCCTCGCCGTCCTCGGTCTCGCCGTCGCGCTCGTGCCGGCCACGGGGGAGCGGCTGCTCGCCCCGTACGCCGACCTCTACCCGACGGGGCAGCCCGGCCACCTGGTGCTGTGGAGCGGGTTCACGCCCGTCCTCGCGCTGACCGTGCTCGTGCTCGTGGCCGGGTTCGTGCTCTTCTGGCAGCGCGCCCGGGTGGAGCGCGCCCAGGACTTCTTCTGGTCGCCGCGCAGCGCCGAGGTCGTCTACCGGCGCACCATGCGGCGCCTCGACGACGTGGCGGCCGACGTCACCGCCGCCACCCAGCGCGGCTCCCTGCCGGTCTACCTCGGCATGATCCTCGTGGTGCTCGCCGTGGCCCCCGGCGCCGTGATCGCGGCAGGCCTGGTGCGCGGCACGCCGCAGGTGCAGCTCGTGCTCTGGGACCGCCCGGGGGACGCCGCCGTCGTCGCGATCATCGTCATCGCCTGCGTGCTCGCGGCTCGCGCCCGCCGACGGCTCAAGGCCGTGGTGCTCGTGGGCGTCGCCGGGTACGCCAACGCGACGCTGTTCATGCTCCACGGGGCCCCCGACCTCGCGCTCACCCAGGTGCTCACCGAGACGATCACCCTGGTCGTCATGATGCTGGTGCTGCGGCGCCTGCCCCCGTACTTCACCGACCGGCCGCTCGCCGCCAGCCGCTGGGTGCGCCTGGTGCTGGGCGTCGTGACCGGCCTCGTGATGATGGCGCTGACCGTCGCGGCCCCGCTGGTGCGGGTGGCCGAGCCGATCAGCACCCACTTCCCCGACGAGGCGTACACCTGGGGCGGCGGCAAGAACATCGTCAACGTGACCCTGGTCGACATCCGCGCCTGGGACACCGTGGGCGAGATCTCCGTGCTGCTCGTCGCAGCCACCGGCGTCGCGTCGCTCATCTTCCTGCGCCAGCGCAGCGGGGAGGTGCTGCGCCTGTCCCGCGTGGACGAGGTCAGTCAGTCCGACCCGCACACGCGCCGCGTGTGGCTCGCCGCCGGCTCCACGCTGGAGCCCGAGCGCCGGTCCGTGATGTTCGAGGTCATCACCCGCGTCATCTTCCACGCCATGATCGTGTTCGCCCTGTTCCTGCTGTTCAGCGGGCACAACGCACCGGGCGGCGGCTTCGCCGCGGGGCTCGTCGTGGGCATCGCGTTCGCGGTGCGCTACCTCGCGGGCGGCCGGTACGAGCTCGGCGAGGCCGCGCCCGTGAACCCCGGCGTGCTGCTGGGCACCGGCCTGTTCCTGTCCGCCGGCGTGGGCCTCGCGACGCTCGTCGGAGGCCAGGAGGTGCTGCAGAGCACGATCGTCAACATGCATTTCCCGGTGCTCGGGGACGTGCACCTCGTGACCTCGCTGTTCTTCGACATCGGCGTGATGCTCGTGGTCGTCGGGCTGGTCCTCGACCTGCTGCGCACGCTCGGGGCCGAGATCGACCGGCAGGACCCGCGGCCCGCGCGCACGGTGGTCGTCGGCGAGGTCGAGGCGCCGCCCGCGAACGGCGACGCCCCGCACGAGGAGGCCGCCCGATGATCGTCCTCGAGAACACCCCGCCGGCCATCCTGGTGCTGGCCATCGGCGTCCTCTTCGCCACCGGCGTCTACCTGCTGCTGGAGCGCCCCCTGACGCGCGTGCTGCTCGGCTTCGTGCTCATCGGCAACGGCGTGAACCTCATGCTGCTGGTCATGGGCGGGCGCTCCGGGGCGTCGCCGATCATCGGCAACGCCCCGGACGGCGTGCGCATGAGCGACCCGCTCGCGCAGGCCATGGTGCTCACCTCGATCGTCATCACGCTGGCCCTCACCGCGTTCGTGCTGGCCATGGCCTACCGGTCGTGGCAGCTGCACGGCCACGACGAGGTCGCGGACGACGTCGAGGACCGCCGCGTCGCCCGGCACGCCGCGCTCAACGCCCCCGCGTTCGAGGACGCCGACGACACCGAGCCCGACCAGACCCTCGACGAGGAAGCGGCGGACGTGCACGACGACGTCGACGACAAGGACGAGGAGCGCCCGTGATGCCCTGGTCCGTCGAGACGCTCGTCCCGCTGCCCGTCATGCTGCCGCTCTTCGCGGCGGGGCTGACGCTCGCCCTGCACCGGTACGCCCGCGTGCAGCGCATCATCAGCGTCACGGCCCTGTCCGCCGCGCTCGCCGCGTCCCTCGGGCTGCTGTTCGCGGCCGACTCCGGCCCCATCGTCGTCGAGGTCGGCAACTGGGCGGTGCCCGTCGGGATCGACCTGGTGGCCGACCGCATCTCGGCCGTGATGCTCACGGTCTCGTTCGTGATGCTGCTGTGCGTGCTCCTGTACTCCCTGGGGCAGGGCGTGCCCGAGGGGGAGGACGACCCGGGCACCACGCGCGGCGACCGGATCCCCGTCGCGATCTTCCACCCGACGTTCCTCATCCTGGCGGCGGGCGTCGCGAACGCGTTCCTCACGGGCGACCTGTTCAACCTGTACGTCGGCTTCGAGATCCTGCTCGCGTCGTCGGCGGTGCTGCTCACCCTCGGTGGCACGGCCGAGCGCATCCGCGCGGGGTCGGTCTACATGATCGTGACGCTGGTGTCCTCCACGCTGTTCCTCACCGCCATCGCGCTGATCTACGGCGCTACCGGCACGGTGAACATGGCGCAGCTCGCCGAGCGGCTGCCGGAGATCGACCCGACCGTGCGCACCGCTCTGCAGCTCCTGCTGCTGCTCGCCTTCGGGATCAAGGCCGCGATCTTCCCGCTGTCCGCATGGCTGCCGGACTCCTACCCGACGGCGCCCGCGCCCGTCACCGCCGTGTTCGCGGGGCTGCTCACCAAGGTGGGCGTGTACTCCATCCTGCGCACGCAGACGCTGCTGTTCCCGGACAACCCCACCGTGGACCAGGTGCTCATGGTGCTGGCGCTGCTCACGATGGTCATCGGCATCCTGGGCGCCGTGGCGCAGAACGACGTCAAACGCCTGCTGTCGTTCACCCTGGTCAGCCACATCGGCTACATGATCTTCGGCATCGCGCTCGCCACCGAGGCGGGCACGGCCGCGGCCATCTACTACGTGGTGCACCACATCTCCGTCCAGACGGCGCTGTTCCTCGTCGTGGGCCTCGTGGAGTGGCGGGGTGGCTCGACGTCGCTCGACCGGCTCGGCGGCCTCGCCAAGCTCGCGCCCGGGCTGGCCGTGCTGTTCTTCGTGCCCGCGCTCAACCTGGCCGGCATCCCGCCGCTGTCCGGGTTCCTCGGCAAGGTCGGGCTGCTCACCGAGGGCGCGCGCGTCGACACCGGCCTGGCGTGGGTGCTGGTCGTGGGGTCCGTCGTGACGTCGCTGCTCACGCTCTACGCCGTCGTCAAGGCGTGGAACAAGGCGTTCTGGCAGGCCCCGTCGGAGGAGATCGAGTCCGACGTGCCGCTGCCGCGCGGGATGGTGCTGCCCACGGGCGCGCTCGTCGCGTTCGGGCTGCTGCTCACCGTCGCGGCGGGCCCGCTGTACGGGTACGCGGAGCGCGCCGCGACGGCGTCGATGGACGGCCACACGTACGTCGACGCCGTCTTCCCCGGCGGCGCCGACCGCGGCCAGGGCGAGTCGGTCGCCGGGAACGGCGGCCGCGAGGGAGGCGGCAGATGAGCCCCCGGCCGCGCCGGCCCGGGCTGCTGCGCCGGCTGGGCTCGCAGTGGCACGCCCTCGCGCTCCTCACCCTCATCTGGGTGCTGCTGTGGGGCGACCTGTCCTGGGCCAACGTCATCGCCGGCGCCCTGATCGCGGCCGTCGTGGTCACGCTGTTCCCGCTGCCGAACATCTCCATGCAGGGCACCGTGCGGCCGTGGCCCACCGCCGTCCTCGTGGGGCGGTTCGTGGCCGACCTGTTCCTCGCGTCCTTCGAGGTCGCGTGGACGGCGATCAAGCCCGGCCCGACGCCGCACGGAGCCATCGTCGCCGTCCGGCTGCGCAACCCCGAGGACGCGTACCTCACGATCACTGCCGTGATGTCGTCGCTGGTGCCGGGGTCGCTCGTCGTCGAGGCGCGGCGCAGCACGGGCGTCGTCTACCTGCACGTGCTCGACATCGACGGGGCCGGCGGGCCCGAGACGGTGCGTCGTGACACGCTCGCGCTGGAGGAGCGCGTGCTGCGCGCCTTCGCCAGCCGCACCGTCCTGACCCGGTGCGGGCTGGGTTCCGATGCCGACGCCCCGACCCCGGCCGCGGGGGCCGGCGATCCCGGACGAGGGGAGGGGGACGCATGATCCTCGCAGCCGTGATCGCGGCGGCCGTGCTCGTGGCCGTCGCCGCGCTGCTCGCGCTGGTCCGCGTGGAGCGCGGGCCCTCGATGCTCGACCGTGCCGTCGCGCTGGACGCCCTCACCATCACGCTCGTCGGCGCCATCGCCATCGAGGCGTTCTGGTCGCGCCGCACGGAGACCATCCCCATCCTCGTCGCGCTGTCCATGGTCGGCTTCGTCGGCTCGGTGACGATGGCGCGGTTCGCCGCGAAAGAGCCGGAGGGCGAGGGCCGCGTGCGCTCGCGGGAGGAGGTCGCCGCCCAGGCGCGCGACGTCGACGTGCCCCGTGGTGAGCGCCGCGGCGAGCAGCGGGGCGGCGCGCGCGACGTCGACCCGGACGCCGAGGACGAGGGAGGTGGCGCGCGATGACCCAGGTCGAGCCCGGGCTGTGGACGACGATCGCCGACTCCCTCGCGGTCGTGTGCCTGCTCGCGGGGGCGTTCCTCACCCTCGCCGCGGGCGTGGGCCTGACCCGCTTCCCGTCCCTGCTGGCGCGCATGCACACCGTGACCAAGCCGCAGGTGCTGGGGCTGATGCTCATGCTCACGGCGCTCGCGCTGCGGGTGCGCAGCTGGTCGGCCGTCGCGATGCTCGTGCTGGTCGTGGCGTTCCAGGTCATCACGTCGCCCGTCGCGGCACACATGGTGGGCCGGGCCGGCTTCCGCACCGGCAAGGTCGACCCGGAGGACCTGCGGCCCAACGAGTTCGGCGAGCCCGACTGACGCTCGGCTGGTAGACCGGGCGCATGGCACCCGCCGAGTCCGACACCCCGCCCGAGCCGGACCCCTCCGCCGCACCCGACGCGCTCACGCACCCCGGCGCATCCGACCCGTTCGACGCGCTCTCGCACCCGGCCGACCCGGAGCCGGACGCCGCGCCGCCGCACCCGGGCGTCAGCCCGCGCGTCGTGCAGGACGCCCACGGCGGCGAGAGCACGCTCACGGTGGTCATCGCGTTCTTCGCGAACGCCGTCGTCGCCGCGGCGAAGACCGCCGCCGCCGTGATCACCGGGTCCGCGTCGATGCTGGCAGAGGCCGTGCACTCCTGGGCCGACACCGGCAACGAGATCTTCCTGCTCGTGGCCGACCGGCGGTCCCGCCGGCCCGCCGACCCCCTCCACCCGCTGGGGTTCGGCCGGGAGGCGTACGTCTGGTCGATGTTCGCCGCGATCGGCCTGTTCGCCGTCGGCGCCGGCGTGTCCATCACGCACGGCATCCAGGAGCTGGTGCACCCGGAGCCCGCGAGCGACTTCGGCGTCGCCTACGTCGTCCTCGCCGTCGCGTTCGTGCTCGAGGGCGTGTCGTTCCTGCAGGCCAGCCGGCAGGCGCGCGCCGAGGCGAAGAAGGCGGAGCACGACGTGCTGCACCACGTGCTGGTCACGTCCGACCCGACCCTGCGCGCCGTCTTCGCCGAGGACGCCGCCGCGCTGATCGGCCTGGTCGTCGCGTTCGCGGGGGTGCTCGCGCACCAGCTCACCGGGTCGCCCGTGCCGGACGCCGTCGGGTCGATCGTCGTCGGCGTCGTCCTCGCCGTCGTGTCCCTCGTGCTCGTGGACCGCAACCGCCGGTTCCTCGTCGGCGAGGCCGCGCGGCCCGAGACCCGCTCCGCCGTGCTGGCGCACCTCGTCACCCTGCCGCAGGTGGAGCGCGTGACGTACCTGCGGATGGAGTACGTGGGGCCGCGGTCGCTGTACCTCGTGGCCAGCGTGGACCTGGCCGGCAACGAGCCCGAGTCGACCGTCGCGCGGCGGCTCGACGACCTCGAGCGCGCCGCGACGCAGGTGCCCGTCATCGCCGGGGCCGTGTTCACCGTGTCGACGCCGGAGGAACCGTCGCTGGCGTGACGGCTCCTCCGGCGCGGGCCCGGGCTGCGGGCTCAGCCCGCGTGCCGGGCCTCGTGGGCCAGCAGGCTCCGCTTGACGTCGAGGCCGTAGCGGAAGCCGCCGAGGGTGCCGTCCGTGCGCAGCACGCGGTGGCACGGCACGAACAGGGCGGCCGCGTTCATCGCGCACGCGCCGGCGGCGGCGCGCACGGCGGCGGGCCGGCCGGAGAGCTCCGCGTAGCGGGTGTACGTGACCGGGTCGCCGGCGTCGACCGTGCGCAGCACGTCCCACGCGTGGGCGCGGTAGGGCCCGGAAACCTGGCGCACGGCGACGTCGTCGATCGCGTGCACGTCGCCCGCGTAGTACGCGCGCACCGCCGCGACGGCGGGCGCGACGGCCGCGTCGTCCTCGGCCACGGGGACCGTCTCGGAAGGGCGGACGTCGGGGTGGGTGAGGCCGATCAGCGCGTCGGCGTCGGTGGTCCAGCCGGACGCCAGCACCGTGCCGTCCGGCTCGACGACGACGGTGAACGGCCCGTCGGGGGTGGTCAGCGTGGTGGTGCGGGCGGACGTGGTGGTGCTCGTAGACATGGTTCCTCCGTGAGGTCGTGCCGAACAGGCAGCTGATGTCGGAAAGGGGCCGGAGAGCGGCCGAATACGGTGCCTACTGCCTGGTCGGCGGGAGGGCGGCGCGCCACAGGTGCATGGCGGCGTACGACCGCCAGGGCGCCCACCGCTCCGCGCGGACGGCGAGGGCGCGCGACCGGGCGGCGCGCGGGGCGTCGTCACCCGCGCCGGGCAGGACGATCCCGGCGGCGGCCGCGCCCGCGAGGAGGGCGACATCGCCGTCGAGCCAGGCGTCCGGGTCGCGCAGCACGCGCATCGCGACGTACGCCGCGGTCCAGGGGCCGATGCCGCGGCGGGCGACGAGCGCGGCGCGCAGGCTGTCGCCGTCGTCGCCCACACCCACGGCCAGGGAGCCGTCGTCGAGCGCGCGGGCCGAGTCCGTCACGGTGGCCAGCGACCGGGCGGGCAGCCGCAGGTGGTCGGCCGCCGACGCCGCGACCTGCGCGGGCGTGGGGAACAGGCGGGTGAGGCCGGGCACGGCCGAGTCGTACGTCGTGCCGGCGCCCGCGGCCAGCCGGCTCAGGTGCGTGCGCGCGGCGGCGACGCTGATCTGCTGCCCGACGATGGCGCGCACCACGATCTCGTGCGGGTCCACCGTGCCCGGCACGCGCAGCCCGGGGGTGCGCGCGACGAGGGGCGCGAGGGCCGCGTCGTCGGCGAGCGTGGCGTCGACGGCGGCCGGGTCCGAGTCGAGGTCGAGCAGGCGGCGCAGGCGCGTCACCGCCACGGAGACGTCCGCGGCCGACGAGAGCTCCAGCCGCACCGCGACCCGCCCCGGCCCGACGCCCGGCCCCGCGACGACCTCCGCCGCGCCCGGCCCGTGGGGCAGGGCGAGGGTGCGGGCGTAGCGCACGTCGTCGCCGGACAGGTCGGCGACCTCCACGCCGTCGACGGCACGGGCGGCGAGGAACGCCACGACTCCGCGGCCGTCGAACGGCTCGCGGACGGGCAGCTCGAGGTCGAGGCGAACCCGCGCGACGTCGCAGCCGCGCTCACCTTCCAGCAAGCGATCTGTCGCGGCATCGGGCCCCGTGGCGCGGGAGATCGCTTGGTGGAAGGCAGGGTCGGGACGTGCGCGACGGCGGGCGCGGGCGCGCAGGTCGCTCGGCGTCGTGTCGAAGACCTCCGCCACGGTGTCGTTGAACTGCCGGATCGAGCCGAAGCCGGCGGCGAACGCGACGTCCGCGAGCGGCAGGTCCGTCCCGACCACCAGGCTGCGCGCGGTCTGCGCCCGCTGCGCACGGGCGAGGGCGAGCGGCCCGGCGCCGAGCTCGGCGGACAGCATCCGGTGCACGTGCCGCGCGCTGTACCCCAGCCGGGCGGCGAGCCCGTCCGTGCCCTCACGGTCGACGACGCCGTCGGCGATGAGCCGCATCGCGCGCCCCGCGAGGTCGTGCCGCAGGTCCCATGCCGGCGTGCCGGGCGCCGCCTCGGGCAGGCACCGCTTGCAGGCGCGGTACCCGGCCTCGTGCGCCGCCGCCGACGTCAGGTAGAACGTGACGTTCTCCGGCTTCGGCGTGCGGGCGGGGCACGACGGCCGGCAGTAGATCCCGGTGGTCCGCACGGCCGTGAAGAACTGGCCGTCGAACCGGGTGTCGCGGGCCGCGATCGCCCGGTACCGCTCCGCGAAGTCCTGCGCGGTGGGGGCCGCCGGCGTCGGGGTCTCGGGCCGGGCTGTCGTCGTCATGCCCCCATCCTCACGCGCGCCCCCGACGTCCGGCTAGCGGGAATCGGACACGGCGGCGCGCTCGCGGATGTGCACGACGTCGAGCACGGAGTCCGTGGTCACCAGCTCGTCGTGCCACGACCGCGCCGGGCCGGACCGGTCGGACGCCAGCACGAGCACCGGGATCGTGAGGTCCAGCCCGCGGGCCACCCGGTGGTGCGCGCGACGCACGGAGCGCAGCCAGCCGGCGCGGACGGGGAAGCCGGCGTGCGGCTTCCAGGCCAGGTCGTAGTCCCACTCGCCGCCGGTCTCGCGGTGCAGCGCCGCGCCGTAGTGCTCGCCGAGGGAGCCCACCGGCAGCCGCGGCGCGAACCGTCCGACGACGTCGATCGCCCAGGTCGCCGGCCCACGCATCAGCCAGGTCTCGTTGAGCTCGAGCCACGGGCTGTTGAGCACCAGCGCGTCCGCCCGGCCGGGGCGGGCGTTCGCCCACAGCGGCGCGACCAGGCCCCCCGTCGAGTGCCCGAGCACCACCAGCCGCTCGTGGCCCGCGGCGCGCACGGCGGCGGCCGCGGCGTCGAGATCCTGGGCGTACAGGGCGAGGTCGTCCACGAGGTTCGGGTCGCGCCCGGCGGCGACGTGCGCGGCGAGCGCCCGCCCGTGGCCGCGCAGGTCGACGGCGTAGAACGCGTGCCCCCGCGCGGCGACGGCGCGCGCGACGTGCGGGTGGAAGAAGTAGTCGACGAAGCCGTGCACGTACAGCACCGCGGTGCGGGCCGGCGGAGCCCCGGGCGTGGCCGGGTCGGGCGTGGACGGGACGTGGCGGACCAGGACCGCCTCCGCACCGCCGGGCAGCGCGAGGGTGCGCTCCTGGAACTCCGGGCCGAGGACGTCCTCGCGCCACGCCCCCGCGGGGCCCGGCGCGGACGGTGCGTCAGGCACCCGGCGTCGGGTCGGTCGGGCGCGCCGGCCCCGGAGTCGTGCCGGGGTCGTCGGTGCCGGGGTCGTCACTGCCGGGCTCGTCGGTCTCGGGCTCGTCGGGCCGGGGCTCGCCGGACGACGGCGCGGTGCCGCGCTCGGCGGCGCCGTGCTCCCGGCGGTAGGCGTCCTCCTCGCCGGGGCGGCCGGGCTCCAGCGGCTCGGCGACGGGTCCGGTCGACGGGCCGGCCGGGGGAGCGGGCTCGGGGGCCGCCTCCGGCTCCAGCGGCTCGGCGACGGGTCCGGTCGTGGGTCCGGTCGGGGGCTCGGTCGGGGGCTCGGTGGTCGCGCCGCCGAAGACCTGCTCCTCCGGCGTGGGGCCGGCCGCGGGGACGGCGCCGGGCGTCGTCTCCGCGGCGAACGCGGCGTCTCCGGTCGCGGTCCCGGTGACCGGGGCGGGCCGGCGGTTGTTCCGCACGACGAACCACACGACGAGCCCGATGACGACCAGCCCGACGACCAGCCCGACGATCCACCACGGGAACCCGTTGTCGGCCTCGGCCGAGCCGACGGCGTGGATCTCGGTCTTCTCGCCGACCTGTGGCGTCCAGGTGACGGTGGTGCCGTCGATGGCGCCGGTGGCGTCGCTGACCGCCCCGGGGAAGGTGATCGCGAGGCGTACGTCGAAGGCGTCCTGCACCTTCTGCGGCAGCGACTTGAGCTGGTCGGCGCCCTGGGCGAGGTCCAGGGTGCCGTCGACCACGTAGTCGTCGCCGTCGCGCGTGATGCTCAGGTCCTCGCCGCCCTCGCCGGAGATCTGGTCGATCGGCGCGTCCGTGAAGGTGTACTTGGTGCCGGTGTAGTCGTCGTCGGACCACGGCTCCTGGGACGCGCCCTCGGGCAGGTTCTGCGACAGCTCCCCGCCGGCCTGCTTCCACAGCTCGCCGGGCTCCATCCCCATCGTCTCGGCGAGGCTGTTGGAGACGGCCATGATCATGGTGCCGGAGACGGTGTCGTCCTCCGAGAGCGTCATGTCCATGTCGACCTTCATGCAGCCGGCGAGGGCGAGGAGGCCGACGGCGGCGAGCAGGGCCGCGATCGCTGTGCGGAGGCGGCGCACGGGGCCGCGGGCTGGAGTGGTCACCGGCCCAGCATCCCGCAGCACCGGGGTGTGAGCCACCGGGCATGCCGAGCGGCTTGCGAGCAAAGTTGAGCGGAATAGACTCAACTTTGGCGACGTTCCCCAGAAAGACGTTTTCCCTCGTCATCCCGGAGGTCCCATGGACATCAAGCTCACGACCATGTCGCAGCAGGCGCTCGGCGACGCCGTCCAGTCGGCGTCGGCCGCGGGCAACCCCCAGCTCGAGCCGGTGCACCTGCTGCAGGCGCTGCTCCAGCAGTCGGGCGGTGTCGCCGTCGGCCTGCTCGACGCCGTCGGCGCAGGCGCGCAGCAGATCGGGCAGCGCGCCCGTGCCGCCCTGGTGGCCCTGCCGCAGGTGAGCGGCAGCGCCGTCGCCCAGCCCTCGCCGTCGCGCGCCATGAGCGCCGTGCTCGAGAACGCGGGCAAGGAGGCCGAGGCGCTCGGCGACGAGTACGTCTCGACCGAGCACCTGCTCATCGCTCTCGCCGCCGGTCAGTCCGCCGCGGCCCAGGCGCTCACCGAGGCGGGCGCCACCGCCGACGCGCTGCGCGCCGCCCTGCCCGCCGTCCGCGGCTCGTCCCGCGTGACCAGCCCCAACCCCGAGGGCACCTACAAGGCGCTGGAGCAGTACGGCAGCGACCTCACGCAGCGCGCCCGCGACGGCAAGCTCGACCCGGTCATCGGTCGGGACTCGGAGATCCGCCGCGTCGTGCAGGTGCTGAGCCGCCGCACCAAGAACAACCCCGTGCTCATCGGCGAGCCCGGCGTCGGGAAGACCGCCGTCGTCGAGGGCCTGGCCCAGCGCATCGTCGCGGGCGACGTCCCCACGTCGCTGCAGGGCAAGCGCCTCGTCGCGCTCGACCTGGCCGGCATGGTCGCGGGCGCTAAGTACCGCGGCGAGTTCGAGGAGCGGCTCAAGGCCGTCCTCGAGGAGATCACCGCGTCGGACGGCGAGGTCGTCACCTTCATCGACGAGCTGCACACCGTCGTCGGCGCGGGCGCCGGCGGCGAGGGCGCCATGGACGCGGGCAACATGCTCAAGCCCATGCTCGCCCGCGGCGAGCTGCGCCTGGTCGGCGCCACGACCCTCGACGAGTACCGCGAGCACATCGAGAAGGACCCGGCCCTCGAGCGGCGCTTCCAGCAGGTGTTCGTCGGCGAGCCGTCCGTGGAGGACACGGTCGCGATCCTGCGCGGGCTCAAGGAGCGGTACGAGGCGCACCACAAGGTGACGATCGCGGACTCTGCGCTCGTCGCCGCCGCCGCGCTGTCCGACCGGTACATCACCGGCCGCCAGCTGCCCGACAAGGCGATCGACCTCGTCGACGAGGCGGCGTCGCGCCTGCGCATGGAGATGGACTCCTCGCCCGTCGAGATCGACGAGCTGCAGCGCGCCGTCACGCGCCTCGAGATGGAGGAGGTCGTGCTCAAGGAGTCCGACGACGCGGCGTCGACGGAGCGCCTGGAGCGGCTGCGCGCCGACCTCGCGGACACGCGCGAGCGGCTCGCCGCGCTCACCGCGCGGTGGGAGTCGGAGAAGGCCGGCCACAACCGCGTCGGCGACCTGCGCGCCCGCATCGACGAGCTGCGCACCGAGTCCGACCGGCTGCAGCGCGAGGGCGACCTCGAGTCCGCCGCGCGGCTGCTGTACGGGGAGATCCCGCAGGTCGAGCGCGAGCTCGCCGACGCGGAGCGGGCGGAGGCGTCGCAGGAGGCCGACGAGGCCGCCGCGCACGAGGCGCCGATGATCGCCGACAAGGTGGGCTCCGACGAGATCGCCGAGGTCGTCGCCGCGTGGACGGGCATCCCCGCCGGGCGCCTGCTGCAGGGTGAGTCCGAGAAGCTCCTGCACATGGAGGACGTCATCGGCGAGCGGCTCATCGGCCAGACCGCCGCGGTACGCGCCGTGTCCGACGCGGTGCGGCGCTCGCGGGCGGGCGTGGCCGACCCCGACCGGCCGACCGGGTCGTTCCTGTTCCTCGGCCCGACCGGCGTCGGCAAGACGGAGCTGGCCAAGTCGCTCGCGGACTTCCTCTTCGACGACGAGCGCGCCATGGTGCGCATCGACATGTCCGAGTACTCCGAGAAGCACTCGGTGTCGCGGCTGGTCGGCGCCCCTCCCGGCTACGTCGGCTACGAGGAGGGCGGGCAGCTCACCGAGGCCGTGCGGCGGCGCCCGTACTCCGTCGTCCTGCTGGACGAGGTGGAGAAGGCGCACCCCGAGGTCTTCGACATCCTGCTCCAGGTGCTCGACGACGGACGGCTCACCGACGGCCAGGGCCGCACGGTGGACTTCCGCAACGTCATCCTGGTGCTGACGTCGAACCTGGGGTCGCAGTTCCTCGTGGACCCGGCCCTCGACGACGCCGCCCGGCGCGAGGCCGTGATGGCGGCCGTGCGTGCGTCGTTCAAGCCGGAGTTCCTCAACCGGCTCGACGACGTGGTGGTCTTCGACGCGCTGACCGTCGAGGAGCTCGGCGAGATCGTCGACCTGCAGGTCGCGGCGTTCGCGAAGCGGCTCGCCGACCGGCGCATCACCGTGGACGTCACGCCCGCCGCGCGCGAGTGGCTGGCGCTCGAGGGCTTCGATCCGGCGTACGGCGCCCGCCCGCTGCGCCGCCTCGTGCAGCGCGAGATCGGCGACCGGCTCGCCAAGGAGCTGCTCTCCGGCGCGGTGTCCGACGGCAGCAGCGTCGTCGTCGACCGTGCCGAGGACGCCGCCGGGCTGGTCGTGACGCCGCAGGGGTGACGCCGAGGTAGTTCGAGGATCGCCGAGAGAGTTCGAGGGGCGGACCGCACGTGG
>NZ_JBHWYY010000033.1:0-45498 GCF_042728595.1 Isoptericola sp. NPDC060185
GGCCTGGACCACTACCTCGGCAGGATCGGGACTACCTCGCGGAGCGGTGCGCGGGCTCAGCCCGGCATGCCGCCGACGGTGCTGCCCGGCTCGAGGTCGCCGTCGCGGACGTCGGCCCAGAACTTGTCGGTCTTGTCGGGGTCGAGCAGCACGGTGGACCCCACGCCGGTGCCCGGGTCGTAGCCGGGGTCTGCGATCGGCGGGGTGCCGGTGACGCCCTCAGGGCCGGTCGCGGCCTTGAAGGCGAGGCCCAGGCGGCCGAGGTCGACGATGCCGGTCTTCTCGTCCACGGTGAGGGCGTCGGTGCCGGCGTTGACCAGCTTGACCTGGTCGACCGGGTTGAGCAGGACGCTCGGCTTGACGACCTTCGCGGCGACGGCGGCGATGACCTGCTGCTGCCGCTCGGCGCGGCCGATGTCGCCCTTGGGGTCCGAGTAGCGCATGCGCGAGAACGCGAGCGCGGTCTCGCCGTCGGCCTGGTGGCAGCCGGCCTCCCAGTGCAGCTCGCTGCGCTTGTCGTCCACGTCCTTCGGGTAGCAGAGCTCGACGCCGCCGACGGCGTCGACGATCTCCTCGACGCTGCCGAACCCGACCTCCGCGTAGTGGTCGACCGTCAGGCCGGTGAGGCCCTCCACGGTCTCGACGAGCAGGGGCGCGCCGCCGAAGGCGTACGCGGCGTTGATCTTGTTCGCCTTGTGCCCCGGGATCTCCGTGTACGTGTCGCGGGGGATCGAGATGAGGGCCGCAGGGCCGCTGCGCGGCTTGTGCAGCACCATGATCGTGTCGGTGCGTGCGCCCGACGTCCCGTCCTCGGGCACCGTGCCGGTGCCGCGCTCGTCCGACCCCGCCAGCAGGTAGGTGGTGCCGGGCGTCCCCGCCGCGCCGGACAGTGCGTCGACGTGCTGGATCTTCCCGTTCGCCCAGAAGATCAGGCCGATCGGCCACGCGAGCAGGAGCACCAGCAGGAGGATGAGGACCAGGCCGGCGACCCGGCCCTTGCGGACGCGGAAGCCGCCGCCCGCGGTCGCCGCAGCGGCGCCACTGGGGCCGGCCGGCGGCGGGGTGCCGCGCCGCGCGGACTGCGCGGTGCGTGCCTGTGCGGGCATGACCCGGGTCCCGGAGCCCTGCCGCGCCTGGGGCGCGCGGGACGCCGGCGCCGAGGACCGCGAGCCGCGCGGCGCGAACGACTGGGGCTTGGGCGCCGCGGCCCCGCGGCGCTCGGGCGGCGTGGTCGGGATCTCCCGGGAGGACTGGCGGCGCACCCGCGGCTCCACGGGGGCGGCGTCGTCGCGCCGGCCCACGCGGCCCCCTGTCGGCGGCGCCGGGGGACGGGCCGAGGCCCCGCCCACGGGGATGGCGTCGCCGGAGCCGGCCGGGCGGTCGGAACGGCCGCCGGACGGCGTGAAGCTCGGCGGGATGCGCTGGTCGTCGTTGCTCATCGTGTCCCCAGGCTCAGCCGCACACCGAGGTCACGTCGGCGCCCGTGAACGCCTCCTTGCCTGCCTCGCGCGTCCGCTTCGGGTCGGGCTCCTCGCTGCTCGTGGCGTCGCTGCCGTCCTTGGCGTCGCCGCCTGCGGTGGCCTCGTCGGTCGCGCCCGCGTCGTCGTTCGACACCGGGGTCGCGTCGGCGTCCTCCGCGCCCGCGTCCTTCTTGCCCGCCTTCTTCTTCTTGTCGGCCTGGATGGCGTCGTTGAGGGGCTTGTCGTGCTTGAGGTTGGACCAGACCTCGTCCGCCTCGTCCGTCAGGACGACGTTCGCCGCGTTGTTCGGGTCGTACATGTACGGGGCGGTCATGAACGAGATGGTCGCAGGGCGCACGTTGCGGGCGCTGTACGCGAGCCCGGCGAGTCCCTGGATGGACGCGAAGTTGCTGCTCATCGTCATCGACCCGGTCACCGCGCCGAGGAACTTCAGGGTCTTGGCCGGGTCGGCGAGCGTGCCGGCACTCATCACTTCGCGGGCGAGGGCGGCCACGAGCTCCTGCTGGCGGCCGATGCGGCCCAGGTCGGAGCCGTCGCCGAGGCCCTGCCCGGTGCGGGCACGGGCGTACTTCAGCGCGGTGTCGCCGTCGAGCTCCTGCATCCCGGCGGACAGCACCAGGTGGTCCGCCTTGGGGGCGTCGATGTCGTTCGGGATGCACAGCTTCACGCCGCCGAGGGCGTCGATCATCTTCTCGAAGCCGGCGAAGTCGACGACGACGAAGCCGTCCATCTGGACGTCGGTGATCGTCTCGATCGTCTTCTGCGCGCACAGCGCGCCCGACTCCACGTCACCGCCCGCGTTGACGCCCTGGGCGAAGGCCGCGTTGAACTTCACGCCGTACTGCGGCGACGTCTCGCCGCCGGACGACGTCGGGCACGAGGGCACGTCGATCGTGGTGTCGCGGGGGATCGACAGCATCTCCACGCGGGACCGGTCGGACGAGATGTGCATGATCATCGTCGTGTCCGAGCGGGCGCCCATCGTGCCGTCGCCGACGATGTCGGCGTTGTCGCCGCCGCGGCTGTCCGAGCCCATCAGCACGATGTTCAGCGGCATGTCCGCGTTGGGGTCCTTCGGCAGGACCTTCTCCGGGCGGTCGTCGCCGAGGAGCTTGTCGGCGTCGACGGAGGTGATGTTGTTCGTGAGCCGGACCGCCGCGGTCGCACCGCCGACGGCGACGAACGCCAGGACGGCGGTCAGACCCATCCCGAGAGTGCGCGCGAGCGTGTGCTGACGCAGGGCGCGCGCGTGCGAGGGCCCCTTGACGGAGTCAGGGCCCGAGGCGACGTGTCGGGGGGCGGTGCGGCTCACGGGAAGCGAGCATAGAGGGTCGCTGTTGCGCCGCTGCGGTGCCCGAGGACCGGGACGGTAGAGGAAATGTGTGGGTCGGTCACCGATCTCTCCTCGCGCCCGTCAGCGGCCCCGTCACTGGCCGGTCCGGGCGTACTTCGCCTCGACGGCGGCCTTCGCCGGGCGCCACCATTCCTCGTGCTCGCGGTACCAGTCGACGGTCGCGGCCAGGCCCGAGCGGAAGTCGGTGAACCGCGGGGTCCAGCCGAGCTCGGTGCGCAGCTTCGTGGCGTCGATGGCGTACCGCAGGTCGTGCCCCGCCCGGTCGGTCACGTGGTCGAAGTCGTCCGCGTCGCGCCCGAACAGCTCGTTCAGGGTGCGGACCACCTGCAGGTTGGACGTCTCGCCGTCCGCGCCGATGAGGTACGTCTCCCCGATGCGGCCGCGGTCGACGATCGCCCACACCGCCGCGTTGTGGTCGGCCACGTGGATCCAGTCGCGCACGTTCGCCCCCGCCCCGTACACGCGAGGCCGCACCCCGTCGATGAGGTTGGTGACCTGCCGCGGGATGAACTTCTCCACGTGCTGGTACGGGCCGTAGTTGTTCGAGCAGTTCGAGATCGTCGCGGCCACCCCGAACGAGCGCACCCACGCGCGCACCAGCAGGTCCGATCCCGCCTTCGACGCCGAGTACGGGCTGGACGGGTTGTACGGCGTGGCCGGGGTGAACTTCGCCGGGTCGTCCAGCGCCAGGTCCCCGTACACCTCGTCAGTGGAGATGTGGTGGTACCGCACCCCGTGACGGCGCACCGCCTCCAGCAGCGTGAACGTGCCCACCAGGTTGGTCTGCACGAACGGCGACGGGTCGGCCAAGGAGTTGTCGTTGTGCGACTCCGCGGCGAAGTGCACCACCACGTCCGCGTCCGCCACCAGGTCGTCGACCAGGTCGGCGTCCGTGACCGAGCCCTCGACGAACCTGATCCGGTCCGCGACCGGCGCCAGCGACGACCGGTCCCCGGCATACGTCAACGCGTCCAGCACCGTCACCACGGCGTCTGGCCGCTCACGCACCGTCTGCTGCACGAAGTTCGCCCCGATGAACCCGGCACCGCCCGTCACGAGAACACGCATGGGCGGCACCCTACCGACGGCCCGCCGGCGCGGGGAGGGGAGCGGAGGGCGAACTCCGCCGCTCACCCGTGCCGTCCGTCCAGTGCCGCCCGCGGCGCCGGCGCGGTGCGCCTCTGGGACACTGTGGTCGTGACGGACACCACGCGGCAGGTACGCCCGGAGCCCGCATCGCCACCCCTCACGAGCGCCCTGCGCCCGGGCCCGCGCGGCTACCGGCGCGCGGTCGTCGTGATCACCCTGGCCGTGGCGGCGTGGGCCGCGCTGTGGGCCGTCGTGACCCCGCCGTTCCAGGCGCCGGACGAGCAGAACCACCTCAACAGCGTGCTCCGGATCGCGTACGGCGGGGGATGGCCGGCCCCCGGCGACGCCTACCTCGCCCCGGGGGTCGTCGACGCCGTCCACGAGTCCGGCTACCCGTCGGACCCGCCCGGCCGGTGGGTGCACCGGTCCGACGTGCGGCAGTTCGTCGACCTCGAGCCCGTGCCGCGCGACGAGCGCCTCCGGCTGGACGCGACGAACGCGCGCGGCGACGCGTCGTCCGGCACGACCGTCGACCAGATGACGCAGCACCCCCCGCTCTACTACGCGCTCGGCGCCGGCTGGCTGCGGGTCACCGGCCTGACGGAGGGGCGCTGGGACCTGCAGATGCTCGCCCTGCGGCTGCTCGACGTCGCGCTGCTGGCCCTGTCCGTGCCGCTCGCCGCGGGCGCCGCCCGCCGGATCACCGGCTCGCCGTCCGCGGGCCTGGTCGCGGCGACGTTCCCCCTGTTCCTGCCGCAGCTGGGGCACATCATGGGCGCGGTGAACAACGACGCCCTCGTGGTGCTCACGTGCGCGGCCGCGACGTACCTGGCGGCCCGCGTGGTCACCGGCGACCTGCGGTGGCGGGTCGCCGTCGCGATCGGGGTCGTCGTCGGGCTCGGCCTGCTGACCAAGGTGATGGCCGCGTTCGTGCTGCCGACCGTCGGGGTCGCCTATCTCCTCGCGCGCGGGAGGCGCTGGCCGGCGCGGCTCGCGCGCCTCGTGGTCGCCGGGGTCGTCGCGCTGGTCGTCGGCGGGTGGTGGTGGGTGCGCAACGTGATCACCCTCGGCGCGGTGCAGCCCGTGGGCCTGCCCCGCGACCCGGCCACCGTCGCACAGGTCGCGGACGAGGACGTGCCCCGCCTCATCGTGGAGAAGCTCCCACAGGCGTTCTTCGGGAACCTGTCGTGGCTGGAGGTGCGGCTCGACGGCACGTGGGTGGTCCTCGGCTCGGTGGCGCTCGTCGCCGTCGTGCTCGCCGCCGTGGTGCTGCCCGGCGCACGACGCGCGTCGCTGGCCCTCGCGCTCCTGCCCGCCGGGCTGGCGTTCGGGGTGGCGTACAACAGCTGGTCCGCGCACGCGGACACGGGCGGGCTCGTCGCCGTCCAGGGGCGGTACGTGTTCGGCGGCATCGCGGCGCTCGCGGCGCTGTTCGCCGTCGCCGTCTGGCAGCTGGTGGGGCGTCGGGACCGGCGCCTCGCGCTCGCGCTGCCGGTGGTCGCGGCCCTCGCGCTGGCCGCGGCCGTCGCCGGCCTCGTCTGGGGGTTCGGCGCGTTCTACCGGGGCCCGGGGGAGACGTTCGGCGACGCCGTCGAGCGCTGGCTCGCGTGGAGCCCGCTCGCGGAGCCCGCCCTCCTGGTGACCGGTTCGGCCTGCGTGCTGGCCCTCGTGGCGGGGCTGGCCGTCGCCGTCGACTGGGCCCGTAGACTCGCGGCGTCTCTCCCGACCGGCTCGGCCACCGGCAGCACGCCGCCGTCGGCCCCCGGTGCCCCGAAGGATGCGCGATGAAGCTCTTCGTCCAGATCCCGTGCCTCGACGAGGCCGGGACCCTCCCGCTCGTGCTCGCGACCGTGCCGCGTGAGGTCGCCGGGTTCGACAGCGTCGAGATCCTCGTCGTCGACGACGGCTCCACCGACGGCACGGCCGAGGTGGCCCGCCGGCTCGGCGTCCACCACGTGCTGCGCCACACCAGCACGATGGGGCTGGCACGGTCGTTCCGCGACGGCGTCGACTACGCACTCGCCCACGGGGCCGACGTCGTGGTGAACACGGACGGCGACAACCAGTACCCGTCGGAGCGCATCGGCGACCTGGTGGCGCCGATCGTCGCCGGCGAGGCCGACATCGTCGTGGCGGACCGGCAGACGGCGACCATCGCGCACTTCTCCCCGTTCAAGAAGCTGATGCAGCGCGTCGGCAGCCGCGTGGTCAGCGCGGCGGCGGGCGCGTCGCTGCCGGACGCCGCGAGCGGGTTCCGGGCGTACTCGCGGGGCGCGCTGCTGCGGCTCAACGTGGTCACCGAGTTCAGCTACACCATGGAGACGATCATCCAGGCGGGCAACAAGCGCCTGCGGATCGCGAGCCTGCCGATCACGACCAACGCGAAGACCCGCGAGTCGCGGCTGTTCTCCAGCATCTGGCAGCACATGGGCCGCTCGGGCCGCGCGATCCTGCGCTCCTGGATCATGTTCCGCCCGCACCTGGTCTTCCTCACGCTGGCCGCGCTGTTCTTCGTGGCCGCGGCCGTGCCCGCCGTGCGGTTCCTCGTCTACCTCGCGCAGGGCGACGCGGGCGGCCACGTGCAGTCCCTCGTCTTCGCGGGGGCGATGCTCGTCGGGGCGCTGCTGTGCCTGGCGCTGCTGGTCATCGCCGACCTGCTGCGCACCAATCGCGCCCTGGCCGAGGAGACGCTCGAGCGGATCAAGGTGCTCCAGTACGGCCGCGGGAGCCGCGCGGCCGGACCCGCGTCCGTCGCC
Source organism: Isoptericola sp. NPDC060185 (assembly GCF_042728595.1). Taxonomy (NCBI): domain Bacteria; kingdom Bacillati; phylum Actinomycetota; class Actinomycetes; order Micrococcales; family Promicromonosporaceae; genus Isoptericola; species Isoptericola sp. NPDC060185. Next base: position 6,681 of record NZ_JBHWYY010000033.1, read on the forward strand.
GACGTCGTGCACGAGGTCGTGCCCGACGTCGAGCCCGACGCCCTTCCGGACGACGTGCCCGAGCCCGTGCCCGACGACGAGGACGCGCGCGCGTGATCGTCGCGTTCGGCACGTACGACGCGGCCCGGCACCCGCGCGTCGGCGTCCTGGTGGCGGGGCTGCGGGCGCACGGGTACGCCGTGCACGAGCTCGACCGGCCGCTCGGCCTCAGCACCGCCCAGCGCGTGCGGATGCTGCGCCAGCCGTGGCGGCTCCCCGTCCTCCTGGTGCGTCTGCTGCGGTGCTGGCTCCTGCTCGTGGGCGACGCCGCGGCGCACCGCCGGGCGCACGGTCGCCCCGACGCCGTGCTCGTGGGCTACCTGGGCCACTTCGACGTCGTGCTGGCGCGCCTGGTGTTCGGCCGCCGCACGCCGATCCTGCTCGACCACCTCGTCTTCGCCGGCGACACCGCCACGGACCGGGGCGCCCGCGGCGCCCGCGTCACGCTGCTGCGCGGGCTGGACCGGCTCGCCGTGACGCGCGCCGACGTCGTCCTGCTCGACACGCCCGAGCACGCGCGCATGCTCGCCGACCTCGTGCCGTCGCGCGCCCGGCGCGGCCTCGTGGTGCCGGTCGGCGCGCCGCAGGAGTGGTTCGACGCCGCGCCCGACGGTCCGGACAGCGGCGCCGGCGGGGCGGACGACGAGCGGCCGCTGCGCCTGGTCTTCTTCGGCCTGTTCACGCCGCTGCAGGGCACCGCCGTGCTCGCCGACGCCCTCGCCGACGCGCTGCCCCGCGCGGCCGCCGGCGACGGGCGGCCGCTGAAGGTGACCCTCGTCGGCTCCGGGCAGGACCTGCCCGCCGTCCGTGACCGGCTGCACGGGGTGCCGGGTGTCACCTGGCGCAACTGGGTGGAGCCCGCCGACCTGCCCGCGCTGGTCGCCGCCCACGACGTCTGCCTCGGGATCTTCTCCGCGACCCCCAAGGGGCTGCGCGTGGTGCCGAACAAGGTCTTCCAGGGGCTGGCCGCCGGGTGCGTGGTCGTCACGTCGGACACGGAGCCGCAGCGCCGGCTGCTGGGCGACCACCTCGAGCTCGTCGCGCCGGCCGACCCCGCCGCCCTCGCCGAGCGGCTCCTCGCCCTGCGCGACCCCGCCGCGCTCGCCGCCGCCCGCGCCCGCGCCGCCACCGGGCGCGGCCTCGTCCGCCCCGCCGCCGTCGTCGACCCCCTGGTCGAGCTGCTCGGCGCGCGCGGGGTGCGGCCGTGACGGGCGGGACCGGAGGGACGGGGGTGCTCGCGCGGGCGCTCACCGTGCTGCGCTCACCCTGGGTGCGGTGGGGCTTCCTGGTCCTCGCGATCGGGCTCGCCGTCTACGCCGTCGTCGCCGCCCGCGACGACCTCGCCCGGGCCGCCGCGGAGCTGTCCTGGCAGCGCCTCGCCGTCGCCCTCGTGCTGTCCGTCGCGTTCGTGCTGTGCACCTTCGTGTCGTGGCGGGTCGTCCTCGCCGACCTCGGCGCGCCCGCCGGGTTCCGCGTCGCGCTGCGCGTCTTCGGCCTCAGCCAGCTCGGCAAGTACGTCCCCGGCGGGGTCTGGAACGTGGTCGCCGCGGCCGAGCTCGGCGTCGGGCACGGCATCGCGCGCCGCACCTCGGTCACGACGACGGCGGTCGCCACGCTGGTGGGCGTCGTCTCCGGCGCGGTCGTGGGGGTCGTGGCGCTGCCGTTCGTCGCCACCGGGGCGCTCGGGTCCGCGGGCCCCGTCCTGTGGCTGCTGCCCGCCGTCGCCGTCGTCCTCCTGCCGCCCGTGCTCAACCGGCTCGTCGCGTGGGCGCTGCGCGTCGCCCGCCGGCCCCCGCTGGAGCGGCCCCTGGGCTGGCGCGGCCTGGGCGCCGCGACCCTGTGGTCCGTGGCCGGGTGGCTGCTCGCGGGCACGCAGGTCTGGGTACTGGCCGTCGGCCTCGGCATGCCCGCCGACGCCCGCGGCGTCGCGCTCGCCGTCGGCGGCTACGCCCTCGCCTGGGTGGTCGGGTTCCTCGTCGTCGTGGTGCCCGCCGGCGCGGGCGCGCGCGAGCTGGTGCTGCTCGCCGTCCTCGCCGGGGCGCTGCCGCACGCCGAGGTGCTGCTGCTGGTGCTCGTCAGCCGCGTGCTGGTGACGCTCGCCGACCTGGCGCTCGCGGGCGCCGGCGCCCTCGCCCGGCCGAGGTAGTGGGGATCCTGCCGAGGTAGTGGCCCAGACCACTACCTCGGCAGGCCCGGGCTACTTCGTCAGGCGGGCGGGATCAGGCGCGGAGCGTCGCGAGGTGGTCCTGGACGGCCTGGTGGGTGGGTAGCAGGCCTTGGGCCTTGGCCTGGGTGAGGGTGGGGGCGGTGGTGTCCTTGTCGGACAGCTGCGGTGTGAGGGGGGTGCCGTCGGGGGCGGTGGTGGGCCAGGCGATGCCGATGTCGGGGTCCAGGGGGTGGATGCCGTGCTCGTGGGCGGGGTTGTAGCCGGTGGAGCACAGGTAGAGGACGGTGGAGTTGTCCTGCAGGGACATGAAGGCGTGGCCGAGGCCTTCGCCGAGGTAGATGGCGCGGCGGTGGACGTCGTCGAGCAGGACGGAGTCCCAGCGCCCGAACGTCGGCGACCCGACGCGGAGGTCGACGACGACGTCGAGGACGGCGCCGGTGGCGCAGGTGACGTACTTGGCTTGGCCGGGCGGGACGTCGGCGAAGTGGATGCCGCGCAGGACGCCGGCGGCGGAGACGGAGGCGTTGGCCTGTTGCAGGTCGAGGGAGTGGCCGAGGGTGTCGGTGAAGGGGCCGGCTTTGAACCATTCGAGGAAGACGCCGCGGGGGTCGCCGTGCTGGGTGGGGGTGATCTCGTAGGCGCCGGGCACGGCCAGCTCGCGGAACTGCACTGGTGCTCCTCCAAGGATGGGCAGAGTCGGTGAGCGTGAGCGGACCGGGCCGGCCCGCTCACGCCTAGGATCGCAGGCGTGAGCACCGTCGCCTCCGATGCCGTCCGCGATGTCGCCTCCCACGCCGCCCGCGTGGACGAACCCGCCGGGGCCGCCGCGCCCCGTTGGCTCGTGGTGGGGGCGGGCGGGATGCTCGCTCATGACCTGCTGGCCGTCCTGCGTGGAGCGGGCGTCCCCGTCCGCGCCGCCGGCCGCGCGGAGCTCGACGTCACGGACGCGGCCGCGGTGGCGGCCGCCGTGCGTGACGTGGACGTGGTGGTGAACTGCGCGGCGTGGACGGCGGTGGACGACGCCGAGTCGCACGAGGCGGACGCGTTCGGGGTGAACGCGGTCGGTGCGGCGCACCTGGCGAGGGCGGCGCACGCGGCGGGGGCGCGGCTGGTGCAGGTGTCCACGGACTACGTGTTCGACGGTGCGGCCAGCCAGCCGTACGCGGAGGACGCCCCGATGAGGCCGGTGTCGGCGTACGGGCGGACCAAGGCCGCGGGGGAGTGGGCCGTCCGGGCGGAAGCCCCCGACCACCTGATCGTCCGGACCGCCTGGCTCTACGGCGCGCACGGCGCGTGCTTCCCGAGGACGATGGCGCGCCTCGCCGCCGAGCGCGACGAGCTCACGGTGGTCGACGACCAGGTCGGTCAGCCGACGTGGACGCGTGACCTGGCCGACCTGATCGTCCGTCTGGTGGAGGCGGGCGCCCCGGCGGGGACGTATCACGGCACGGCGTCGGGGCAGACGTCGTGGTTCGGGTTCACGGGCCGGATCCTGGCGTCTGCGGGGCTGAGCACGCCGTTGGAGCCCACGACGTCGGCCGCGTTCGTGCGTCCCGCTCCTCGGCCGGCCTGGTCGGTGCTCGGTCACGACGCCCTGCGGGCCGTCGGGGTCGAGCCGATCGGCGACTGGGCCGCGCGGTGGGACGCCGCCGCGGCCGACGTGCTGGCAGGCTGACCCGCAGCCACCGTCGTCCGGCCGAAGGAGCGCCCGTGCCACCCGTCGCCACCACCCCGCCCCCGCTCACGCTGTACGGCAGCCTGCGGTGGGACGTCGTGGAACCGCTGCTGCCGGGCGCCGCGGGCCGCGTGCTCGAGGTCGGGTGCGGCCAGGGCGCCGTCGGCGTCCGCCTCGCCGCACGCGCCGCCGCGTACACCGGGGTCGAGCTCGACGCAGACAGCGCCCGCGTGGCCGAGCAGCGGCTCGTCGACGCCGGCGTCCCCGGCACCGTCGTGCACGGGCCCCTCGAGGCCCTGCCCGCCGCCGAGCGCTTCGACCTCGTCTGCGCCTTCGAGGTCATCGAGCACATCGACGACGACGCGGCCGCCCTGCGCGAATGGGCCGCGCGGCTGCGCCCCGGCGGCATGCTCCTGCTCTCCACCCCCGCGTGGCAGCGCCGGTTCGGGCCCATGGACGAGGCCGTCGGCCACTTCCGCCGCTACGACCCGGCCGTCCTCGTGGCGCTTCTGCGCGACGCGGGTCTCGTCGACGTCGGCCTGCGCCTGTACGGCGTCCCCCTCGGCTACGCGCTGGAGGCGGCGCGCAACCAGCTCGCCCGCCGCCGCCCCGGGCTGCGCGAGGAGGGCAGCACCGCCGACCGCACCGCGCGCAGCGGCCGGCTCTTCCAGCCGACGACAGGGACGCAGGGCGCCCTGGTGAGTGCTGCGACCTGGCCGTTCCGCGTCGTGCAGCGCGCGTTCCCGCGCACGGGCACAGGTCTCGTCGCTTGGGGGAGGGCACCGCGCGGCTGACCGGGCCCGGCTCGATCCCGACCGAAGGGCCGGGTGGTGGGGATGTCGCGTCGCGAGGCTGGACGGGGCAGGCGGTCGGGGCGGGGTGTCGTGCCCCGAGGCGCGCCATCCGCGCTCTCGTCCCTCGGGTGCTCCCGCCAGGCCCGACCAGCCTCGGGACACGACACCCCGCCCCGCCCGCCTCGTGCGTGGCGCTCGTCGAGCGCGCGGCGGGAGGGGGAGCAGATCAGGAGTCGAGGAGGCCGAGCAGGTAGGAGCCGTAGCCGGACTTCACGAGCTTCTCCGCCCGGACGCGCAGCTCGTCGTCGGTGAGGAACCCGCGGCGCCAGGCCACCTCCTCGGGCGAGCCGATCTTGAGGCCCTGCCGTCGCTCGACCGTGCGGACGTAGTCGGACGCCTCGAGGAGCGAGTCGAAGGTGCCCGTGTCGAGCCAGGCGGTGCCGCGGGGCAGCACTTCGACCTGGAGGGTGCCGCGGCGCAGGTACTCCTTGTTGACGTCGGTGATCTCGTACTCGCCGCGCGCGGACGGCTCCAGGTTCTTGGCGATCTCGACGACGTCATTGTCGTAGAAGTACAGGCCGGGGACGGCGTAGCTGGACCGGGGGTGCGCGGGCTTCTCCTCCAGGGAGAGGGCGCGGCCCTCACCGTCGAACTCGACGACGCCGTACGCCGTCGGGTCGGCGACCCGGTAGGCGAAGACGGCGCCCCCGACCAGGCCGTGGAAGCGGGTGAGCCTCCGGCCCAGCCCGGGGCCGTAGAAGATGTTGTCGCCGAGCACGAGGGCGACCTCGTCCTGCCCGACGAACTCCGCCCCGAGCACGAACGCCTGCGCGAGGCCGTTCGGCTCGGCCTGGACGGCGTACTCGATCGAGACGCCGAACTCGGAGCCGTCGCCGAGGAGTCGGTGGAACTGCGGCGCGTCGTGCGGGGTGGTGATGACCAGGACGTCCCGGATGCCCGCGAGGATCAGCGTCGACAGCGGGTAGTAGATCATCGGCTTGTCGTAGACGGGCACGAGCTGCTTGCTCACGCCGAGCGTGATGGGGTGCAGGCGAGTGCCGCTGCCCCCGGCCAGGATGATGCCGCGCATGGCAGTTCATTGTGCTGCACCCGGGCCGTCCCGGCCGGGTGAACCTGCGGCGCCTCAGAGGTCGGCGGTGACCCGCTCCGTCTCGCGCAGGCGGGCGAGGCGCGCGGGGTCTGCCGCGAGCTCCGCCGCGGTGGCCGCGGACGCGAGCACCACGGAGCCGTCGGCGGCCCAGGTCGCGAGCAGGCCGCGCAGCAGGTCCGCGAGGGGGAGCGCGCCGTCGACGAGGACGCGCTCCGCGGACGGGCGCGGCGCGCCCAGCAGGTCGGCGAACGCGACCGGGTCGGTGCCGGTCGCCTCGAGCGCGATGGTGGCGGGGTCGGTCTCGGGCGCCCAGCCGATGACGTCGCCGTAGGTCATGACCGCTCCCGCGGCGTCGATCGCGCCCGCGGGGAGGTCGCCGTCGAAGGAGCGGGCCAGCGCGGGAAGGGCGACCGCCACGAGGTCGGCCGCGCCGGGACCGGACAGGACGGTGGACCAGGCGTCGGGCCGCGACGTCACGACGACGTCCCCGCCCGCGGCCGGGGCGTCGGCGAGGCGCACCGTCGCGCCGCACCGCCACGCCGCGAGCGCCCAGAGCACCCCGCGCCAGTGCGCGGGGACGTCGAGGACCACGACCGTCCCCGGTGCGACGTCGAACTCCTCGACGAGAAGGTTGACGGTCTTGTTCACCCAGTTCTGCAGGACGGCTCCGGAGAGCTCCACGCGTTCGCCGCCGTCGCCGTACCAGGTGAGCCGCGGGCGTCCCGGCTCCGACAGGACACGATCGAGCATCTGCGAGATCGTCGACGGGGTCCGGTGCGCGGCGGGGAGCGGGTTCACGCAGGTCAGCCTACGAGGGGCCCGGAGGGTCGGCGCCCCGCGCGCATGTGAATGGGCGGTGGAGATCGAGATCACTAGCACATTTCGACTTGACGCCTTCGAAAGACACGCGTGTAATTCCAGGTATGCAGTTTCCCTAAAGAACGGCATGGAGGGGCACGCCATGTGGAACTTGCTCGATGGGGACCGGGGGGTCTTCCCGTCAGACGTCGGTCGTGAGCCCGAGCGCGTAGCGCCGGTGCTGCCGTTGTTCGGTGACGCCACGGTCGACGACGAGACCCTCCTGGGGTGGCAGGAGAGAGCCCTGTGCGCCCAGACCGACCCGGAGGCCTTCTTTCCCGAGAAGGGCGGGTCCACGCGCGAGGCCAAGAAGGTCTGCACGTCCTGTGAGGTCCGGGCCGAGTGCCTGGACTACGCGCTCGCGAACGACGAGCGCTTCGGCATCTGGGGCGGGCTCTCCGAGCGGGAGCGCCGCAAGCTGAAGCGCCGCGCCGTCTGACCCGGCGCTGAACCAGGGTTGAACCGGCGGGGATGTCCGGCCCGACACGCACGGGTCGGATATCCCACGACGGGATCGGGGCCCGTCGCATCATGGCGGGCAGGATGACTGCTCCGCACCCGACCCCAGCCCGCCCCGGCGGAGAGGTCGCACCTCCGGGCGCGACCGCCGCTGTGGCGCCCGTTCCCGCCGCCGGCGACCGCATGGACGGCACCGGTGCCGTCCCGCTCGTGGTCACCGTGACGGCCGTGGTCGTCACCCGTGGCCGCACCCCGTTCCTCGACGCGACGCTCGACGCGCTCGCCCGCCAGGACCGCGCCGCCGACGAGGTCGTCGTCGTGGACGTCGGCGCCTCGGAGACCACCGCCCTGCACCCCGACCTGCGCCTCGGCGGGGCCCGCTTCGTCGCGGCGTCCGGCGTCCGCAGCCTGGGCGAGGCCGTCGACCGGGCGACCGAGGTGGTGGGCGTCCCCGAGACGGGGTGGCTGTGGATCCTGCACGACGACTCCGCCCCCGACCCGGACGCCCTCACCCGGCTGCTGCGCGCGGTGGAGCACTCGAGCGCGGTCGCCGTGGCCGGGTGCAAGCAGCGCCGCTGGCCCGTCGGCGCGGACGGGACGCCGGGCGCCGAGGCCAGCATGCTCGTCGAGGTCGGCAGCACCGTCTCCCCGCTGGGGCGGCGGATGACGGGCATCGACGACACCGAGATCGACCAGGGCCAGCACGACGCCCGCGAGGACGTGCTCGCCGTCGGGCTCGCCGGCGCGCTGGTCCGCGCGCACGTGTGGGCCGAGCTGGGCGGCACGGACCCGGAGCTCGGGCCGTTCGGCGACGGCCTGGACCTGTGCCGGCGGGCGCGGCTCGCGGGCCATCGCGTGGTCGTGGTGCCCGACGCCGTGGTGCGGCACGCGCAGGCGTCGCTGCTCGGCCTGCGCGGCCGCCCCTCCGCCGCGCCCGACCTCGAGGCGTCGCGCTACCCCCGGCGCCGCAGCCAGCTGTACCTGCGCCTCGTCGACGCCCCGCTGCCCCTGCTGCCCTTCGTGTGGCTCGCCACGCTGCTCTGGTCGCCGTTCGCCGCCATGTACCGCCTCGCGCTGAAGCGGCCCGCGCACGCCCGCGACGAGCTGGTCGCGGCGGTGGTGACCACCCTGCGGGTGGTGCCCCTGTACCGGGCCAGGCGGCGCGCAGCCCGGACCCGGCGGCTGCCGCGGCGGGTGCTGACGCCGCTGCTCGGCACGTGGCGGCAGGTGCTCGGCGAGCGTCGCGACGCCCGGTTGGCCCGCGCCGAGGCCCAGCGCGCGCGGTGGGCGCCCAGCGAGCTGGAGCGCGCGGACCTGCGTCGCCTCGCGGGGACCCGGCGCGTCGTGCTGGCCGTGGTGGTGGCGGCGGTCGTGGCGCTCGACGTCGCGCTGTTCGGGCCGTGGCAGGGCGTCCTGGCCGACGGCGGCCGGGTGGTGGGCGGCGGGCTGCTGCCCGCGCCGGGGACGGTCGGCGACGTGTGGCAGGCCGCGACGTCCGGCTGGGTGCGCGACGGGCTCGGCGTCCGCGCGGCGGCCGACCCGTTGCTGCTGCCGCTGACGGCGTTCGCGGCCCTCGCGGGCGGCGGGCTGCAGACGGCCGTGAACGCCCTCGTGCTGGCCGCGTTGCCGCTGGCCGCCCTCGGCGGATGGTTCGCGGCGGGGTCGCTGACCCGCTCGGTCGTGGTGCGCGCCGTCGCCGCCCTGGCCTGGACGGCGGCGCCCGGGTTCCTCGCGTCCCTGGGCTCGGGCCGGCTCGGCGCGGTGCTCGTGCATCTCACCCTCCCGTGGCTGCTCGTCGCCGTGCTGCGCACCGTCGGGGCGCACGCGCGCGACGTCGTGCACACGCCCGCCCGCCGGCGCGGGTCGCTGGGCGCCGCGGGCGCCGCCGGGCTGCTGCTGGCCGTCGCCGTGTGCGCCGCGCCGATCCTGCTGCCGGTGGCGGTGGTGCTCCTCGGCGTCGCGGCCCTCGTCGTGCGGCGGTCGTGGCGGTCGCTGCTGCTCGTGCTGCTGCCGGCCGTCGTCGTCCCGCTGCCCTTCTGGGGCGAGGTGCTCGGCAGCTGGTCGGACGGCGGGTGGCGCCTGCTGGTGGCGGAGCCCGGCGCGCCGCTGGCCGCGCAGGGCACCCCCACCGCGGTGGAGCTGCTCCTGGGCCTGCCGGGGGACACCGTGTGGTTCGAGCCGTGGCTCGGCGCCGACGGCGTGCTCGGCCGCCTCGCGGTGGTCGGGCCCGCGCTGCTGGGCGCGGCCGTCCTCGTGCTCGCGGCCGTCGCCCTGGTGCGGCGCCGGGCGGTGCGCGGGGTGCGGCTCGCCTGGCTCGCCGCGGCCACCGGCCTGTCCGTCGCGGTGGTGGCCGTCGCGACGGTCGTCGCCAGCGGCACCACGGCGGACGACGACGCGGCGAGCGTCACCGGCTGGCCGGGTGTGGGGCTGTCGGTGCTGCTCCTGGCGCTGGGCGCGGCCGCGATCTGCGCGCTCCCGACGACGGGCCGGGTCCCGACGGTGGCTCCGGTCGCCCGGCCCGAGCGAGGTCGGCTGCAGCGCGTCGGGGTCGCGGGGGTCGTGGCCGTCGGCGTGATCGCCCTCGCGCTGCCCGCGGCGCAGCTCGGCTCCTGGGTGCTCGGCTCCACCGGTGGCGGGGCCGTCGGCGACCTGCACGCCGCGGAGCAGCCCGTCGTGCCGGCGGTCGGCACGCAGATGCAGGCGCCGCCGCGCTCCGCGCGCGTCCTGGAGGTCGACCGGGTGCAGCCTGGCGGCGAGGGCGCGACGTCCGGTGCCGCGGTGGTGGACTACGCCCTGCTGCACGCCGACGGCACTCGGCTGGAGGACTCGTCGACGGTCGTGCGGGCCCGGGCCGCCGGGGTCCTCGCCGGCCCGGAGCGCGCGGACACCGCGCTGCTCGACCAGGTCGTGGCCGAGGTGGCGACCGGCCGGTCCACGGACGTGGCCGACCGGCTCGCGGCGCTCGGTATCGGGGCGGTGCAGGTCCCCGTCGGCGGCGACGCCGACCTCGTCACCACGCTCGACCTGGTGCCCGGCCTCGCGCGGGTCACCGAGGAGGGCGCGCTGGTCTGGCGCGTCACGACCGACGGACCCGCGCCCGGCTGGGCGACGGTGCTGCGTGGCGACGCCGGCGGCGAGCCCACGCCGTTCTTCGCGCCGAAGAGCGCCGTGCGGACGGTGCCGTCCGACGGGACCGGCGTGAGCGCGCGGCTGACCCGGGGCGGGCAGGAGCGCACGCTGCGGATTGCCGAGTCGGCGGACCCGGGCTGGCGCGCCACGCTCGACGGGCGGCGGCTGGCCGCGGTCGACGCCGGCGGGACGCAGGCGTTCGCCGTCGGACCCGACGCCGGGCGGGTGCAGGTGGCCTACGAGTCGCCGCACCGCACCGCGTGGCTCGGGCTGGCGGGCGTCGTGCTCCTGGTGCACGTGCTGCTGGCGCTGCCGGTCGGACGGCGGCGCGGGCGATGACGGCGCGGATGACGGCGCGGCGCGACGGAAGGACGGGCGAGGACGTGGCGGACACCCGGGTGCGGCGCGGCGTGCGCGCCACGGCGGCGGCGGTCACCGGTCTGGCGGCCGTGGCGGCGCTGGCCGCCGTGGCCGTCCTCGGCGACCAGTGGGCGCAGTCGTGGACGGGAGCGGAGCAGCGGGCCGTCGCGGCCGGGACGCGGACGGTGGGCGTGCAGCCCGCCGACGTGACGCTCGTGTGCCCGCGGCCGGTCGCGCTGCCGGACGGCGCCGACGTCGGCGACTCCCAGTTCGACGCCACGCCCGTGCCCACCACCAGCCGGCTCGGCGCCGTCGTGCTGGGCGGCGCGACGGGCGACGTGAGCACGACGGGGCTCGACGGGAGGTCCGCGGCACCGTTCGCCGTCGGGGACGCCGGGGCGGCGCAGCAGGCGGACGTGACCGGCACCCGCGTGCTGCGGGCGACGCCGGTCGCGGACGAGCCGTTCCGCGCCGCGGGCACGATGGCGTCCGTGACGACGCAGGGCGACCTGCGCGGGCTGGGCGCCGGGTCGTGCGCCGCGCCGTCGACGTCGGCATGGCTCGTGGGCGGGGGCACCGAGGTGGGCCAGACGGCCACCCTCACCGTGCAGAACCCGTCCGAGCGCCCCGCGACCGTCGCCCTCGACGTGTACGGCCCGAACGGTCCCGTGGCACTGGGCGGCAGCGGCACGTTCACCGTCGCGCCGCACGACCTGGTGACCACCCGCCTCGAGTCCGTGGCCCCGGAGCAGGACCGGCTCGCGGTGAACGTGCGCGCCTCGGGCGCTCGCGTCACCGCGGCGCTGCAGACGCAGGCGATCGACGGGCTGCTGCCCGCCGGCGTCGACCTGCTGACGGCGGGTGCGAGCCCGCGGCAGACCCTCGCCGTGCCCGGCGTGCAGAGCCGCGGCGAGGCGGTCGACGACCCCCACGCCCCGCGGCTGCGCGTCCTCGTGCCGGGCGAGGCCGACGGGACGGCCCGCATCAGCGTGTACGGGCCGTCGGGGCCGGTCGTGCTGCGGGGCGCCGACGAGGTGGAGCTGCCGGCGGGCGTCGTGACGGACGTGCCGCTGGGCGGCCTGCCGGAGGGCGCGTACACCGTGGTGGTCGACGCCGACGTGCCGGTCGTGGGCGCTGCGCGCTCGGACCGGCCGGGCGCGCAGCCCGACGACTCCGTGGTGGACGGCACGCCCTACGACGTGGCGTGGTCCGCCGGGCAGCCGGTCGCCGTCACCGGCGCGGCAGGGGCCGCGGGCCAGCTGGGCGTGCCCGGGGGAGTGGCCACGGGGATCGTGCTGTCGGCGCTGCCCGCGGTGCGCGACCCCGACACCGACCCGGCCGGCGTCGTGCCGGTGACGCTGCGGGCCTACGACGCGTCGGGGGCCGAGATCGGCAGCACGGACGTCGACCTCACCGCCGGGGCCACCTCCTCGGTCGAGCTGGCGGACGTCGTCGACGACGGCGCCGTGCCCGCCGGCGTGAGCGTGGACCGGGGCGACGCGGAGGGCGGCGACGTGGCGGTGACGTGGGCCGCCGTGCTGCGCGCCGACGACGGGACCGCGTCCGCGGGGACCCTCGTCGCGTCGGTCGCGCCCACCCCCGCGGTCACCACCCCCGGCGCCGTCGAGGTGCGCGCCGTCGACGCCGGCTGACGCGACCTGTCAGGGCCACGGTCACGCATACCTTGCCCTGGCCCTGACAGCTCGCGGGCGGGTCAGGAGTCGTAACCGGGGTCGATCTCCTCGGGCGTGCGGGCCAGCAGGTGCGCCACCTGCTCGACGACGACGTCGCGCACGAGGTCGGCGCGGTCGGCGTCGTCGGCGGCGCGGAAGTCCACGGGGCGGCGGTACACCACGACGCGTGCGGACCGGCCGGACTCGGCGGGGAAGCACCGGCCCAGCGGCACGCCGTCGGACTCCCACGGCGCGGGCTCCGACGGCGGCACGTCCTCGACGGCGAACTCCGTCCCCGCGAGCTGCGGGCCCCACCGGCGCTGCAGCGACTCGACGACGTCGAGCACCAGGTCGTCGAACTGTTCGGCGCGGGTGCGGTGCGCCGGCATCCCCGGCGGCAGCAGCGGGCCGCGGACGCCGCGCCCCCGCCGGTCCCGGCGCCGCACGGGGGGCACGGGCGCGGGAGCCGGCACGCGTTCGGGGTCGGGCGAGGGGTCGGCGGCGTGGTGCACCCGACGAGCCTAAGCCGGGTGCGGACCTGGGCGGGGAACCTGGGCGCGGGCCTCGTCGCAGGTCTCGTCGCGGGTCTCGTCGCGGGTCACGGTGCGATCACGAGGGCGCCGGTGCGGCGAGCCCCGCGCGCCGCCCCCCGGCCGCGGCGTATTGTCCCGGACGTGAGATCGGTGAGGCAGTGCTCGCGCACGGCATGCACGCATGCCGCCGTCGCGACGCTCACGTACGTGTACGCGGACTCCACGGCCGTGCTGGGTCCGCTCGCGCAGCACGCCGAGCCGCACAGCTACGACCTGTGCGCCCAGCATGCGGAGGGGCTGACCGCTCCCCGCGGGTGGGAGGTCGTGCGCCTCACGCCCGCGTTCGAGGAACCCGCGCCGTCCCCCGACGACCTGTCCGCGCTCGCGGAGGCCGTCCGCGAGGCCGGACGCGTGCGCCAGGAGCCGGCGAGCGAGCCCTCGTCGGTCACCGAGACCGCCCGCCGCGGCCACCTGCGCGTGCTGCGCGAGGCCGACTGACCGGTCGCGGCCCACGCCGCCCCTGCCGCCTCTCCGCCCGCCCTTCCTCCGCCCTCCTGCGGCGCTCGTCCCTCGCCGCCGTCGTGCGCCGTCGCGCGCCGACGTCGTGCGCCGTCGCGCGCCGACGTCGTGCTGCCACCGACGTCGTGCTGCCACCGACGTCGTTCGGCGGCCGGCGCGGCGGGCGAGGCGAACCCCGTGCGCCGGACGGCGAACTCCGCGGTGCGCGCGGGGCCCGGGGGCGGGCCCGGCACGCCCCCGGGTGAACGCCGCGGGGCCGCGCGATGAACTCTTGGAACGTTCCGTCGACGTTCTCGCGAAGACGCCCGGACGGGCCCCCGGGCGTGCCTAGTCTCCTGGCAGGTCACTGGGAGCGCGGCTCCCGCAGGAGCAGGGAGCGGGCCCCGTCGGGGCCGGGAAGGGCGGGCCGGTGGAGGCTCTGAGCCGACTGGACGTGACGCGGCCGGTGGTCCTCGTGACCGCGCGCGTGTCGCTGGAGGAGATCGACTACGCGAGCCTCCCGGCCGGCGCGTACGTGTTCCGCGAGGGGGACGTCGCCGCGGAGGACCACTTCTGGTTCGGCCGCGAGATCGCCGCGTGGTTCGTGCCGCCCCGGCAGGCCGCCCTGGCGAAGGTGCGGGCCACCGTCTACCGCGGCGACTACGAGATCGGCGCGGTGCTCACCGACCTGCGCCGCGCCGAGCAGCTCGTGGCGCACACCCTCGAGGGCATGGTCCGCGACGGGCAGCTCGAGGACTGGGCGGACTACCTCGTGCGCACGCCGGCCACGGCGGCGGTCCTCGCGGACCCGCACCCGCCGAGCATGCTCACCGCGATGCTCGCGACGGCGCTGTCGCTCGGCTTCGAGCAGGTGGTGGTGCTGGACGGCCAGACCGACGGCACGTACGTGGGCAAGGTGCGCCGCTCGATCCTCACCGAGGACGCGGTCACGGCCGGGCTGCGCTCGTCGAGCCGGGTCGCGTACTCCTACGAGCTGGGTCACCTCAAGCGGCTGCGCGACGCGTTCCCCGGGGCCGCCATCGTCGACGGGGCCGCGAGCGAGCCGCTCAAGCAGTTCGTCTCCCACGCCCCGGCCGTGGCGGGGGCCCGCATGACGCCGGAGGCGAAGCCCGGCGCCGACCTCGCGACGCACCGGCTCGCGGCGACGCGGCAGACGCCCTCGGGCGAGCGGCGGGTGGCGTACGTGACCTACTTCGACGACGACGGGTACTTCTGGGGCGCGCTGGCCATGGCGCGGTCGTTGGCGGCGGTCTCGTCCTACCCGCTCCTGGCCCTCGTCCCGGCGGGCTACCGGATCCCGGACGTGCCGTTCCTCCCGGAGAACCTCACGATCGTGCGTGCCCCGCGCATCCGCAACGAGCTCTTCGGCGGCAGGCACCAGGGGCGGTTCGAGTTCACGTTCTCCAAGCTCGGCGTCTTCGCGCTGACGTTCCTCGACCGCGGCGTCTACCTCGACGCGGACACCGTGGTGCTCGACGGGCTCGACGAGCTGTTCGACGGCGACGGGTTCGCCGCGGCGCCCGACTTCGGCTTCACGCTGCACCGCGAGATCTTCAACAGCGGCGTCTTCGCCTTCACGCCGGACGCCGACGTCTTCCGCGACATGATGGCGAAGAACGGCACGCTCGAGTCGTACGACGGCGGCGACCAGGGCTTCCTGAACAGCTACTTCCCGGACGTCGCCTGGCTGGACAGCTCCTACAACACGCTGTGGCGGATGCTCGAGTCGAACCCCGGCGTCGTCGGGCTCGGCGACGTCAAGGTGCTGCACTTCGTCGGCCCCAAGCCGTGGAACCGCGCCCCGGAGCTGCCCGAGTCGCTCGTCGGCCTCTGGCTCGACCGCCTCGGCCCCGACTACCTGGGCTACCTCACCCTCTGGCAGCTCGGGCGCGAGCGGGCCCGGCGCGACGCCGAGGCCGCCGAGGCCGCGGCGGACGGGCCGGGCGGCGCGGGTGGCGCCGCGTCTCCGGGTCTGCCGGCGGGGGTGCTCGGCGGGGTCACGACCAGCAAGCGCTGGCTCGTGGCGCGCGAGCTCATGGACTCCGGCCGGCTCGACGAGGCCGAGCAGGTGGCGCTGCACAACCTCGAGCGGTGGCCCGGGTCGGTGCGCAACCTGCGGGTGCTCGCGCAGGTGCAGCGCCGCCGTGGCCAGCGGCGCGCGTCCGCCGGCACGTACGCGCGGCTGTGGTCGGCGGCGGGCCGGCGCGCGGTGGGGATCCGCGCATGACCACCCTGCACCTGGTCACGGGCCTGTACTCGGCGGTCAACTCGTTCGCGTCCCGGTACGTGGGGCCCGAGGACGACCATCACGTCGTCGTCCTCTTCTCCGACCCGGCGGACGAGCCGGTGCTGGCCGAGCGGATCCGCCGCCTGCGGGGCGTGCGGAGCGTCGCCTTACTCCCCGAGCCCGCGGAGTACCTCGAGATCCTCGCGGACCCCGAGCGGATGACCGCCCTGTGCGGCGGGAGGACGCCCGGGCAGCTGCGGATGTTCCTGTCGCACTCGCACTGGCTGCTCGACGCCCTCGCCGGGGCGTTCCCCGACGCCGGGGTGAGCCTGTTCGAGGAGGGGATGGCCGGGCTCTACCCGGACAACCTGCGAGCCCTGACGTTCCTGGACCGGGTGGTGCGCGTCGAGTACCACCACTACCTCGGCGCGTTCGCCCCGCTGTCCGCCCTCGACCGCCCGGAGCTGTTCGAGGAGATCGACGCGACCGCGTTCACGGGCGCGCTGGAGCGGGCCTGCGGCCGGCACGACGCCGGCCTCACCCCCGACACGGTGGTGCTGGTGGAGCAGTACTTCGACCGCAAGGGCGACGCGGTCTCCACCGACGAGCTCGTCGACGTCTACCGCGACGCCGTCGAGGCGCTGCTGGCCAAGGGCTACCGCGTCGCCTACAAGCCGCACCCCCGGCACGCGTCGGCCGTGCACGACCGGATCGCCGCGGCGCTGCCGGCGGACGCGGCGGCGGGCCTGAGCCTCATGTCGGGCCGCGACCTGCCCCTCGAGGTGCTGATCGCGACGTCGCGGCCGGCCGCCGTCGTCGCCGTGAGCTCGACGCTGCTGCTCACCGCACCGCACCTGCTCGGGGTGCCGTCGTTCCGGGTGGACGTCGACTTCGGGCTGCGGATGTCGGCGAGCCTGGGCGCCGAGCGCACCGGGCAGCTCGCCACCTACCTGGCCCTGCGGGACCGGGTGCCCGCGCTCGACCGGCTCCCCGCCGCCGACGTGGGGGTCGACCCCTGGACGGTGCTGGAGCGCCAGTTCGACGCGGTGCCGCCGACCACCCAGGACCCGCTGCTCGCCGCGGTGCGCGGCGTCGGTGGGGCGGTCACCTCCGCGCTGCCGGCCGCGTTCCGCACCGTGCTCGCGACGCCGGCCCGGCACGTCTCGTTCGACGTGTTCGACACCCTGGTGACGCGGCCGGCGGGCCGGGCGGCGGACCTGGTGAGCGTGCTCGACCGCGAGCTCGCGCCGGACCTGCCGCCCATGGCGCGCTACAGCAACGCGCGCAACGCGGCCGTGAGCACCCTGCGCGCGGCCGACCGGGCCTCTGGCACGGAGCGGGACGAGTACCCGATCGAGGCCGTGGCCGACCAGACGGCGCGGCTGCTGGGCGGCGTCCCCGACGGCAAGACCCTGCTCGCGGCCGAGGTCGCGCTCGAGGAGCGGCACCTCGCGCCGCGCGCCCTCGGGGCGGCGCTCATGCTGTTCGCGCACCGGCTCGGCAAGCGGGTCGGCCTCGTCTCCGACACCTTCTACTCCGCCGCCGAGCTGCTCGAGCTGGTGGGGCCGCACCTGCCGGTCGAGCCGCGGTTCGTCGTCGCGTCGGCCGACGCGGACGCGACCAAGGCGTCCGGCGCGCTGTTCGACGTCGTCCTGCGCGAGCTCGGCACCGACGCCGGCGACCTGCTGCACGTCGGCGACAACCGGGTCTCCGACGTCGAGCGCGCCGCCGAGCGCGGCATCGAGACCCTGCACGTGCCCGCGGCCGCCGACGCCGCCCGGCGCACGCACGCGCTCGGCGGGCTGTGGCGGGGGTGCCGCGAGGAGAAGGGCCTGTCCCTCGTCAAGGGGGTCGTCGCGCAGCGGTTCTTCGACAACCCGTTCGTCGCCTTCCCGAAGGGCGCCGTCACCCTCGGCACCCCCTACGCGCTCGGGTACGCGGTGGCGGGCCCCGCCCTGCTCGGCTGGACCCTCTGGGTGGCGCGCCAGGCGCGCGACCTCGGGTACGACGACGTGTCGTTCCTGGCCCGCGACGGGTACGTGCCGCACCGCGTCTACGAGCGGCTGCGCGCCACGGACCCCGACCTGCCGCCGGGGCGCTACCTGCTGGCGTCGCGGCGCGCCGCCTTCCAGGTGTTCTCCGGCGACCCCGCGCACGTCGCCGCGACGCAGTTCGTGCACGGGCTCAACCCCGCGAACACGCCGCGCACGCTCCTCACCACCCGGTTCGGGGCGGGCGTCGTCGGGCTGCTGGAGCCCGCCCTCGCGCGCGCCGGGATCGCGGAGCTCGACGCGCCGCTCGGCCGGGACCGCGCGGCCGCCCTGACGGCCGTGCTCGTGGAGCACGCCGAGCAGGTCGCGGCGGCGTGCGCCGGGCGCAGCGCCGCAGCCCGCCGGCACTACGCCGAGCGGCTCGGCACGGCCGAGCGGCCCGTCGTCGTCGACCTCGGGTACTCGGGGTCGTCGCAGCGGGCGATCATGACGAGCCTCGGGCGGCGCGTCGACGGCCTGTACTTCACCGGCATGGAGCACGCCCTGGAGTACGCCGTGATCACCGGCGCCCGGTTCGAGCCCTGGTCGCAGGACCGCACCTTCTTCCGGTACGGCACGGTGCTGGAGTACCTGCTGACGCCCGTCGGCCTGCCCGAGTGCCACGGCTTCGGGCCCGACGGGCGGCCCGTCCTCGCCCCGACCGTGGCGGTGGACCGGCGCAACGCCGAGATCCAGCGGGGCGTGGCCGACTTCGTCGACGACGTGTTCGCCCGCTTCGGCGAGCGCGTGCCGCTGCTGGCGATGCGCCCCGACTCCGCCACCTGGGCGCTGTCGCGCCTCCTCGAGGCGCCGACGGCCGCCGACGCCCGCATGCTGGCGGGCGCGCTCCAGGACGACGCGACCGGGTCCGGCACCACCGGCCTCATGGACGCCTGGCAGCCGGGGCGCGACGCGCTCGCGGCGGCCTGAGACGAGAGGAACCTCATGACGACGCCGGCCACCCCCGCACGGCTGTTCTCCTGGCAGTACTACACGCACAACAACTACGGCGACGCGCTGCTGGCGGAGGCCGTGCGCTACCTCTTCCACTCGTTCGGCGGGCAGCGCTGCTTCCGCGTGGAGGACGGCGCGGACAGCCGATACCCCGTCGGTCCGCGGCTCGTGGAGAAGGCGAACACGTACGACGCCGGCCTGATCGCGGGCGGCGGCGTCATCATCCCGCGCAACCACGACCTGTCCGGATGGGCGTTCCGGTCGAGCGTCGCGACGGCCCGGAAGATGCGGCGCACGATCGTCTTCGCGGTCGGCTTCAACCTCTACCGCAACCACCGGGGGCTCTCCCCGAAGTTCACCGAGCACTTCGAGGCGGTCATCGAGAACTCGCCGTTCGTGGGGCTGCGCAACCACGGCTCCATCGAGCGGCTCAAGGAGGTCGTGGACCGGCGGTTCCACGACCGCATCGTGTTCCAGCCCTGCCCGACGACGTTCCTGCGCCACCTCGTGGACGGCGCCGGCGACCCGGACGCCGTGCCCGAGCGCTCGCGGCGCGTGACCCTGCAGGTGACCCGCTCGCCGTCCGAGCAGGACGACCGCGTCGCCGACGAGGTGCTGCGGGCCTGCCGGTCCCTCCGGCAGGCGGGGTACGAGATCGAGCTCGCGTCGTTCTTCGCCAAGTTCGACACCCCGGTCGTCGACCACCTGCGCGCGCACGGCTTCGACGACTTCACGTTCGTCGAGATGAACACCCAGGGGCGGGACATGCTCCTCGGCCCGCGCCACTTCTCGCAAGTGCCGGTCGTGGTCTCCACGCGGGGCCACGGGGCCATGGTGCCGTTCGGCGCCGGCTCGCTCGTGGTGCCGATCGACACCTCCCCGAAGATGGTCTACTTCGCCCGCGAGGTGGGCGTCGACGACCTCCTGATCGACGTGGACGACCCGGACCTCGGCGCGCGGATCGTCGCCAACGTCGAGCGGTGCCACGACGAGTACGCCGCCCGGCAGGACCGCGCCCGCGCCGAGCGCGAGCGGCTCTACGACGTCTCGCTCGAGAACCTCTCGCGGATCTACCACGCGCTCACCGGCCGGGTGCCGTCCGAGCGCGAGTGCCTGCCGCTCGGCGAGCTCGAGGTGTGGCTGTCCAGCCGCCTGCACGCGAAGTCCATGGCGCTCGAGGGCCGGACCCGCGGCGAGGCCGCCCAGGCGGCACAGGCAGCCCAGGCGGCACAGGCGGCGCAGGCCGCGCAGGCGGCCGCCGCCGCGCCGGCGCCCGTGTCGGCCCCCCGGTCGGACCTGGACCGCGCCGACGTCGCGCGCGCGTGGCTCCGCGAGCGGCGCGAGGAGCTGTACGCCGACGGGGACGTGGCGCGCGCCACGCAGGTGCGCCGCGCGCTCGAGGTGGTGTCGGACCCCACGGCCCCGGCGACGACCGCCGGGCGCGGCGCGCGGTACGTGCGCCGCCGGCTGGGCCTGGGGCGGGAGAGCCGCTGACGAGGAGGACGCGATGGGCGGGACCACGGGAGAGGACCGGGGCGACCGGCGCGGGGGAGCGCGCCGCAGGCTGCTGAGGTGGGCCGACGCGCTCGCCGGCGACGAGCTCCGCCGGCTCGTCGACGCGCGCGTCGCCCGCGCCCTGGCGGAGCGCGGTGGGTCCGCGCCGCCCGTCGCCCCGGCCCCGAGGCCCCCGGCGGCCCGGCCCGCGCCCCCGCGGCCCGCCCGGGCGGCGATCGACGCGCACGCCGCGCGCCCGTGGCTGGCGGACGGCCGCTCCGTGCCGACGCGGGTGCAGTCTCCCGAGCTGCGCGCCCTGCGCCGCGCCCACCCGTACACCGGGCCCGTGCTGGTCCAGGCGGGCGGGAGCCGCCCGGCCTGGATGTGGTTCGACGACGACGACCTCGTCGCGGCCGTGTCGTTCTGGTTCGGCCCCAACGCCTACGAGTCGCTCTCGACCGCCGTGTTCTCCGCGCTGGCGGCGCGCGCCGACCACGTGCTCGACGTCGGGGCGCACACCGGCGTCTTCGCGCTGGTCGCCGGGGCGTCGTCGCCCGACGTCGTCGTGCACGCCTTTGAGGTGCTGGACCGCATCGCCCGGCGGGCGACCACCAACGTGCGGCTCTCCGGGCTCGCGGGCCGCGTGCACGTGCACGCCGTCGGCGTCTCCGCCGAGCCGGGCACGCTGACGCTGCACCACAACGCGTCGGCGCGCCTCGCCACCGGGTCGTCGTTCGAGGCGATCGCCGAACGCGGCGCGGCCCGCGGGGCCACGACGACCGACGTCGAGGTCACCACGCTCGACGCCTGGTGGGACGGGGAGGGGCGGCCCCGGGTCGACCTCGTGAAGCTCGACGTCGAGCGGCACGAGCGCCACGTCCTCGCCGGGGCGCGGGGCCTGCTGGACGCCGAGCGGCCCGTACTCCTGGCCGAGGTGCTCTCCCGCGAGGACTTCGCCACGATCTACGACCTGCTCGGCCGGCGCGGCTACACGCGCGCCTGGGTGGTCGACGACGACAACCGCCGCGCCGTGCCCGTGCGGCCGGACCTCACCTACCCCTCGGGCGTCGGGTACACCTACACCCGGTACCACAACGTGCTGTTCGCGCCGGAGCGGCGGGCCGCGGACGTCGTCGCCGCGCTGGAGGGTCTCGGCGCCGCCGCGGACGCCCCCGCTGCCGCGGACGCCCCCGCTGCCGCGGACGCCCCCGCCGCCGCGGACGCCCCCGCTGCCGCGGACGCTCCCGCCGGGTGACTCAGGGCACCCAGGCGCACACGGCGTGCCCGGCTCCGGACAGCCGCAGCGGGCCGGCGTCGTGCGGGACGAAGACGGAGGCGCCGCGGCCGAGCGTCGCGGGCGCGGGGCACCCCTCGGCGCGGGCCTCGAGCTCGCCCGACAGGCACAGCACGATCCGCGGCCCCTGGTCGGGCAGCTCGACCTTCTCGTCCGGGCCGACGTCCGCCACCGTCAGCGCGAACTCCCGCACCGGCGCCCGGTAGGTGGTGACCTGGCCCCGCCCGCCCGCGGCGTGGGTGCGCGGCGGCTGCGGCGGGCGCGGCACGAACGACGCGCACTCCAGGAGCGCCGCCTCGTCGACCAGCTTGGTGGTGAGGCCGGCGCGGAGCACGTTGTCCGACGACGCCATGATCTCCACGCCCAGGCCCGACAGGTAGGCGTGCACCTCCCCGGCGGGCAGGAACAGCCCCTGGCCCGGGTCGAGGGTGACACGGTTGAGGAGCAGGGAGGCGAGCGCGCCCGGGTCGCCGGGGTGCTGGTCGGCCAGCTGCAGCACCGTCGCGTCGGCCCGGGACGACGGCGAGCCCGCCGCGAGCCGCGCGGTCACCGCGGCGACCGTGGCCGCGACGTCCGCCGCGGTGCCCGGGTCGCGCCGCGCCGCCACGAGGCGCGTGAACGCGGCCCGTACGCCGCCCGGCGACCGGTCGGCGGCCAGCAGCGCGCGCACGTCGCCCACCAGGTCGCCGTCGAGGCCGTGGAGCAGGTCGAGCACCGCGCGGGGGGCGCGGAACCCGGCCAGGCCCTCGAACTCGGTGAGTGCGACCACCATCTCGGGCTTGTGCTGGTCGTCGTGGAACGAGCGGCCCGGGTCGCCGGGGGCCAGCCCCTTCCGGTTCTCGCGGTTGAAGCCCGCGCGGGCCGCGTGCGGCTTCGGGTGCACCTGCAGGGAGAGCGCCCGGTCGGCGGCGAGCACCTTGAGCAGGTAGGGCAGGCGGGGGCCGTACTCGTCGGCGACGCGGCGGCCGAGCATTGCGTCCGGCGCCGAGCGCACCAGCTCCAGCAGGGAGCCGTCGCCGCCCACCACGGACGGCGCGCTCGGGTGGGCGCCGAGCCAGAGCTCCGCGGCCGGGTCGCCGTCGGGGGCGGTGCCGAGCAGGTCGTGCAGCCGCGTGCGCGAGCCCCAGTCGTAGTGCTGGACGGTGTTCTCCAGCGGGTAGAGCTCGGGCACGGACACCACCCTTCCACATGGGCCGCGGTCCGGGCCCGCGGCCCGTGGCAGAACCACCCGGCGGCCCACCCGCGAGGCCCCCGCCCGGACGGGCGCAGGCACGTACGCTGTGGGACGTGACGATCGACCTGGCCACCATCATCAAGGCGTACGACGTGCGCGGCACCGTGCCGGACCAGCTCTCGCCGGCCGTGGCCCGCGCGATCGGGGCGGCGTTCGCCCGCGTGGTCGCGGCGCCCGAGGGGGCGACCCGGGTCGTCGTCGGGCACGACATGCGCGACTCCGGGCCCGAGCTCGTCGAGGCGTTCACCGCGGGCGTCGCCGCCGCCGGGCTCGACGTCGTGCGGATCGGCCTGTGCTCGACCGACGGGCTGTACCACGCGTCGGGCGCCCTGGACGCGCCGGGCGCGATGTTCACCGCGTCGCACAACCCCGCCGTCTACAACGGCATCAAGCTGTGCCGCGCCGGCGCCCGCCCGGTCGGGCAGGACACCGGGTTGGCCGACGTGCGCGAGCTGGCGCAGCGGCTCCTCGACGACCCGGCCGCCGCCGAGGCGGCACCCGTCGCGGGAGAGGTGACCGACGCCGACACCCTCGCCGACTACGCCGCGTTCCTGCGCGGCCTGGTGGACGTCTCCGGCATCCGGCCGCTCAAGGTCGTGGTGGACGCCGGCAACGGCATGGCCGGGCACACCGTGCCCGCGGTGCTCGGCACGGCCGCCGGGCTGCCCGCCCTCCCGCTGGACGTGGTGCCCCTGTACTTCGAGCTGGACGGCAGCTTCCCGAACCACGAGGCCAACCCGCTGGACCCGAAGAACCTCGAGGACCTGCGGGCCGCCGTCGTGGAGCACGACGCCGACCTCGGCCTCGCGTTCGACGGCGACGCCGACCGCTGCTTCGTCGTCGACGAGCACGGCGACCCGGTCTCGCCGTCGGCCGTCACGGCGCTCGTCGGGCTGCGCGAGGTGGCCAAGGAGCTCGAGGCGGGCCGCACGCCCACGGTGATCCACAACCTCATCACGTCCCGCGCCGTGCCCGACCTCCTGCAGGCCGCCGGCGCGACCACGGTGCGTACCCGGGTGGGGCACTCGTTCATCAAGGCGCAGATGGCGCAGCACGACGCGGTGTTCGGGGGCGAGCACAGCGCGCACTACTACTTCCGCGACTTCTTCTTCGCCGACACCGGCATGCTGGCCGCGCTGCACGTGCTGGCCGCCCTGGGCGGGCAGCCGCACCCGCTGTCCGTGCTGGCGGAGATGTACTCGCCGTACGTGGCGTCGGGGGAGATCAACTCGACGGTGCCGGACGCCGCCGCCGCGACGCAGCGGGTGCGCGAGGCCTACGCCGCCGCCTACCCGCAGGCCGACGTCGACGAGCTCGACGGGCTCACCGTGGCCCACTGGGACGGCCACCCGCAGTGGTGGTTCAACCTGCGCGCGTCGAACACCGAGCCGCTGCTGCGGCTCAACGTCGAGGCCGCGGACGAGGACATCATGGTCAAGGTGCGCGACGACGTCCTGTCGCTCGTGCGGCGGACGGAGGACGCATGAGCGACGGCACGACCGACGGCACGACCGACACCGGCGCGCCCGCGACGCCGACGATCGACCCGTGGGTGCGCGGCATCCTGCGCTGCCCCGTGACGGGCGCGGAGCTGGTGGACGGCGTCGGCCCCGACGGCGAGCCCGAGCTGCGCTCGACCGACCCGGAGCGCCCGCTCGCGTACCCCGTGCGCGACGGCATCCCGGTGCTCCTGGAGAGCGACGCGCGCCCCCTCTGACCGGCCCGCCGACGGCCCTCCCGCGGGCCCTCGGCGAACTCCCACGGAGCGCACCGTGGCGCGCAGATGAACTCTCGATGAGCAGCCGGTGATCCCGCCGGTTTCCGGCCTTGCGCCGGCCATCCGGTGCCTACGCTCGCGCCGTGCCGACTCACGCCGCCGCCGCGCGCCCCGCCCCACCGGGGCGCCGCCTGCGCCTGTTCCACTTCGACATCAAGACGTACGGGAACTACGGCGACACCCTCCTGTTCGAGGCCGTCCGGGAGACCTTCGAGGGGTTCGCCGGCGGGGCGTGCTTCGAGGTCGCCGGCAGCCGGTCCCTGCGCGACCCGGTGGGGCCGAAGCTGGTGGACCACATCAACGAGCACTTCGACGCGGTGGTCGTGGGCGGCGGCGGGCTGTTCCTGCGCGACACCAACGCCAACGCGCGCTCCGGGTGGCAGTGGAACATCTCCTTGGAGCAGCTGCGCCGGCTCAAGGTGCCGATCGTCGTCTTCGCCGTCGGGAACAACCGGTTCATCGACCAGGAGGACTTCGCGGAGCCGTTCCGCGAGCACCTCAACCTGACGCTCGACAAGTCCGTGTTCTTCGGGCTGCGCAACCACGGCTCGGTCCGCACCATCCGCGAGTACGTGGACCACGACCCGGAGCGCGTCGAGTACCAGCCGTGCCCGACGACGATCTCGTCGATCCTGTTCCCCGACCTGTACCGCGAGCGCCTCGAGGTCGGTGACGGCAGGGTGCTCGCCGTCGAGTCGATCGTCGGCAAGCGGCAGGTCGCCGCGGGGTTCGACCCCGGGCGCATCTACGCCGACCAGGCGGACGTGCTCGCCCGGCTGCGCGGCGAGGGGTGGCGGCTGGTGAGCGTGCCGCACGCGCGCGCCGACATGCGGTTCCACGACCTGCTGGCCGAGCGCGGGCTCGTCGACTCCGAGCGGGTGCTGTGGGGCCGCCGGGACGTGCTGTTCCAGGGGCTGGAGGCGTTCGCCGACCTCCCGGTGATCCTCGGCACCCGCGGCCACGCGCAGATGGTGCCGTTCGGGATGGGCACCGTCCCCCTGTCCCTGCACGTGCACCACAAGACGCGGTACTTCGCGACCGACATCGGGCACGCGGAGTGGGCGCTCGACCCGCGGGCCGCCACGTTCACCGACGACCTCTACCGCACGGTGCACGACGTCACCGAGCGGCAGGGGGAGCTGCGTGACGAGCTCGCCGTCACGCGCCGCGGCCTCTACGACGCGACGCTGGTGAACCTCGCCACGATCTACGAGCGCCTCACGGGGGTGGCGGTCGCGCCGTCGTTCACGCCGCTGACGCCGAAGGAGCGGCGCCTCGCCGCCCGCACGTACGACGCCGCCGTCGAGAAGGCCAAGGCCGAGCAGCGCCTCCGCGCCAAGGAGCAGGAGCTCGGCGCCACGGAGCGCGAGCTCGGGGCGAAGGACGCCGAGCTGCGCACCCTCGGCGCGGAGATCGAGCAGGTGCGCGCCACCCTGCGGGCCGCGCGGGCGTCCGTCGCCCGCGGGTCGCTGGTGTCGCGCGCCGCGCGCCGCGCCCGCCGTCTCGTGCGTCCGCGCTGACCCCGAGCCCGCCCGCCCCCGCCCAGCACCGACCGGAACGACCCAGACAGGAGCACCGATGCCCACCATGCGGAGCGTCCCGCTCGGCCGCGAGCCGGGCGACGCGGAGATCGCCTCGTTCGCCGGCCTCACCGACCGGCCGCTGCTCGTGGTCGGCAACGGCCCGTCGTCGGCGATGCCGCCGTACCACCGCATCCCCGCCGACGTCGTGGTCTTCCGGATGAACTGGTTCTTCCTGGAGAGCAACTACCACTTCGGCGACCGCGTCGACGCGTGGTTCAGCGCCGTCCCGCACGAGCGGCTCGAGAAGCTGCTGCAGGACGAGATCCGGTCGGGCCGCTACGACGTGCGCCGCCTGGCATCCCCCATGCGGCACGCCGCGCACCGCGACGGCGACCGGTACGGGCTCGAGCCGCTCACCGACGTCGCCGAGCTGGACTCGTGGGCCGTGCCCGCGCGCACCCCGCGCCTCGCGCGCCACTTCATGAGCCGCCCCGGCCTGCCCACCACCGGGATGCAGGCGCTCGCGTTCGGGCTGGGCGTCGGGTTCCGCGAGGTCTACCTGGCCGGCATCGACCTGTACGAGTCGAAGGACGTGCGCTACGGGTACACGATGCCGCAGGTCGCCGAGCTCGGGCTGGAGGCCAAGGACGCGACGCCCGGCTACGAGGCGGCGCACGGGCTCGACACCGACCTCGCATTCCTGCGCTCCTGCCTCGCCGCGTACCCGGACGCCACGGTCCGCTCCGTGAGCCAGTCGGAGCTGCTGCACCTGTACGTGCCGCCGGCCGACGACCTGCCCGCCGACCGCCCGGCCCTCGCCCCGGGGGAGGGGTCGGTCGTCGGGGCCACCAAGGACACGGTCGAGATCGAGCTGCCCGCCGCCGGGGGCGTCCAGGCGCTCACCGTGCCGAGGGTGGACGGCCCGGCGTGGAAGGACGTCGACGGGCGGCGGTGCGCCTACGTCACCGTCGTCTCCGGCTCCTACCACCACGGCGCGCGGGCGCTCGCGAACTCGCTGCGCCGCGTCACCGACGTGCCCCTGGTCGCGCTGTGCACGCCCGACGCCGACAAGGCGGCGCTCGCCGCCAGCGGGATCCGCACCCTCGACGTCCCGCCGATCGCCAACCCCGTCCTGCGGGCGGGCCGGGCGGGCGGCACCGACCAGAAGGTGCAGGAGCGGTTCGCGGCGACCTACACGAAGCTGCACGTCTTCCGGCTCGACTTCCTCGACCGCGCCGTCTACGTCGACAGCGACGCCGTGGTGAAGCAGAACGTCGACGACCTGTTCGCCGGCGACGACTTCGCCGCCGTCCCGGACGCCGGCCTCGACGCGCCGAACCCCGGCGTCTTCAACTCCGGCGTCTTTGCCTTCACCCCGTCGCAGGCGACGTTCGAGGCGATGATGTCGCGCCTGGCGCACACCCCGTCGTACGACGGCGGCGACCAGGGCTTCCTCAACGTGTTCTTCGAGTCGTGGCGCGCGCTGCCGCCGGAGGACAACACGACCAAGCGGATCTTCTCCCACCACCCGGCGCTGTTCCACGACGAGGACGTGCGGGTGCTGCACTACGTGGGCAAGAAGCCGTGGGAGCCCGCGGGCGGCGACGACCGGTACGACACCCTCGACCTCGAGTGGCTCGGCTACCTGGCCGACGCCGAGAAGAACGAGCTGATCCGCGACCTGCGCCGCCAGACCGACCTGTCGACCACCGCCGCCCAGGCGCCTGCCGACGTGCTGCGGGCCGTGAAGGCGCACCTGGCGGAGGGGCGGACCGAGCAGGCCGCGCGGCTCCTCGCCGAGACCGGCCGCAAGCGGCGCCTCACCACCGCGGAGCAGCGCCGGCTCGCGATCGCGTCCATGCGGCTCGGCCGGCGCCGCGACGCGCTGCGCACCCTCGAGCGGGCCCGGGGCCCGGTCGCGACCGTCGCCGTCGGCAGCGGCATCCTCTCCCAGTACTACCGGAACCGGAGGAAGTGACATGGCTCGGGACCTGGCCCGGGACACGGCCCGCTGGCTCACCCCCACGAGGGTGGCGCGCCGGGCGCGCGCCGCCGCCGAGGAGCGGCTGCCCCCGCACCTGGGGCCGGCCCTCCTGACCCGCGACTGGGACGCCCTCGCCGCGGGGGCGGGGACCACGTCGAAGGACGCGCGGCTCGCGGGCGCGCTCACGGGCCTGCGCGCCGGCGAGGACGCGGCCGTGCTCGCGGCGCTGCCCGAGGAGCCGGGGGAGGCGCTGCGCTACCTGGGCGACGTCGCCCGCTGGCGGCTCGGGACGCTCGCCGACGAGCGCGGCACCGCGTTCGCGGACGCGTTCGGCCGCCTGCACCGCGCCGACGTCGTGACCGTGGCGACGATCCAGAAGTCCGGCACCCACTGGATGCGGTTCTTCCTCACCAACTACGCGCGGGCCCTCGCGGACCCGCAGGTGCGCGTGCCGATCTCCTACCCGCAGCTGCAGCAGGAGTACTACGGCAACAACCGCTGGCAGGTGTTCCGGGAGGCGGAGCCCTACCGGCCGCCGTCCGGCCTGCTCGCCCGGCACGGGGTGTCCGACGTGACCATGCAGCACTTCCGGCACGACGTCGACCCGTTCGTCTTCTCCCCGGGCCGCAAGATCATGCTGTACCGCAACCCGCTCGACTACGTCGTGTCGCTGTACCACTACACGATCAAGCAGCGGCCGCAGCACCGGGACAAGGCGGAGCACCCGCGCGACGTCATCGAGACGATGCTCGACACGTACGCCCGGCACTACCTGACCCTGGACAGCTACCGCGGCGACCCCGACGTGCACGTGGCCTCCTACGAGGCGCTCAAGGAGGACCCGGGCCGGCGGTTCCGCGAGGTGGTGCGGTTCCTCGCCCTGCCGCTGGACGACGACGCCGTCGAGGTCGCGCTCGCGCTCTCGGACATCACCACCGTGCGCGCCATGGAGGAGCGGACCGGGCGGTCGATGGTCGTGAAGCTGGACGGCTACTTCACCCGCGACGGCTCGATCGGGCAGTGGAAGCAGTACTTCGACGACGACGACGTCGAGCGCGCCCGCGCCGTGCTCGCCGGGCACGGGATCGACCTCGACTCGTTCACGGTCGACGGCTGAGCGCCGCTGAGCCGCTGACCGGCTGAGCGGCGCGGCTACGCCACAGCGGTGATCCGGGTGATCCACGCGGCGGGCATCGAGCCGGCCGTCGTGCGGGCGCCGACCTTGGCGCGCATCACGTCGGCCTTGCCGGTGACGGTGGCGGTCTTCCCGGTCGACGACGTCGCGACCAGCGTGCGCAGCTGCCCGCTGGACCACTTCGCGGTGACCTTGATCGACTTCACGTCCCCGAGCCCGAACAGCGTGCGGGCCTGCGCCTGCGTGATCGTGCGCGTCCACGAGGCGTAGGAGTTGCCGGGGGCGGCCTTGCTGTACGGGTCGGCGACGGACCGCTCGTACGGGATCACGGCGGCCCAGACGTCCTCCGAGTTGGCCGTCCGCCCGCCGCTGGAGGAGTAGTAGTGCGCCGCGACCGGCGCGCCTGCGTACGTGAGCACGCGCGCCTCCGTGGCGCTCCGCACGGACGCCCGGACCGCGGACGTCCAGACCTTGCCGTACTTCGCGTCCGTGCCCTCGCTCTCCTTCTTCCAGCCGGAGTAGTACTGGTCGCGCACGTCGTCGACGACGTTGCAGCGGCACCCGGCCCGCAGCGACGGCTTCGACATGGCGTAGGAGCGGGCGGTGATCGCCTGGGCCGAGAGCGCGTAGAAGCCGCCGTTCAGGCCCCACGACGACGGCATCTCGGCGATCCCGTACAGGTACTCCGTGTTGAGCAGCACGTCGTTGGTGAGGTTGGTCCAGCCCTGCTGGACCGTCGCCGTCAGCCGGCCGTTGCGGTAGGAACCGTGCGTGCCCGCGACGGTCGCCACCGCCTTCTTGCCCGTCGGCTTGTAGTAGCGCGTGCCCGACCAGTGGATGCGCAGCAGCGCGCCCTCGTACGACTTCGTCCCGACGGTGACGCGCGTCCGTGCCGCGGCGGTCGCGGCCACCTTGAGGGTGGTGGTCCCGGTCCCGGAGGCCAGGGTGGTGCCCGCCGCGCTGCGGAGCCGCCAGTCGCCGCCCGTGACCGTGACCGTGGTCGACGCCTTGCGGTCGCCGTACGCCGTCGAGCCGCCCGGGTCCGGGCCGAAGACCTGCACCAGCACGTCCTTGGGGGTCGTCTTCCACGACACCGCGGCGCCCGGGTAGTAGTACCGCAGGATGTCGCGGCCGAGGTTGCCCTGCCGCGACATCTGGTACGCGCCGTACTGCGGCATCCCGACGCCGTGGCCGAACCCCGAGCCGGTGAGGGTGAACGACCTCGGCACCGCGGCCTGCGCCGACGTCGCCGCCACCGTCCCGCCCGCGAGCGTCACCAGTGCCGCCACCGCCCCCGCGACCGCGCGGCGCGCCCAGCGTCCCTTGCTCATCGTGACCACCCCCTCTTGCACTGTGCCCCAGGGGCGGGGGCCCAGCATCCGGAACGGGGCGGCGCTCTCGGCGTGCCTGTGCGCCCGGCACTCCTTATCGTCGGGCGGGTCAGATGCCCGGCGCGACCATGACGGACGAGCGGAGACGAGCATGACGACCACCACCACGAGCCCGGACGACGGGACGCCCGGGAAGCAGGCCGGGACGCAGGCCCGGTCGAGGGCCAGGGCGGCGGCGCGGACGGGCGTCACCACGACGACGGTGCTGGCGCTGGCGCTCGCCGGGGTCGTCCTCCCGACGGTCTCCCTCCCGGTGCCGGAGGCGCACGCCGTGGCCCCGGACGTGGAGCACGTCCCCGTGCGCGGCGTCGACACCGACGCCCGCCACCAGAAGGGCGCGCTGGACGCCGCCGTGGGGGAGGAGCACGAGGCGCCCTCCGCGGCCGAGACCGCGAAGAAGGTGGCTCCCGGCGGCGGCACGACGGCCCTCCCGCACGAGGAGCCCGATGACGGAGCGCTCGCCGCGCTGAGCGAGCGCACCACGACGCAGGACTTCCTCGTCGCGGGCGTCACCTGGGACTCCGCCACGCCCAGCGAGGTCACCGAGGTCGCCGTGCGGCTGCGCGAGGACGGCCGCTGGAGCGCGTGGCAGGCGCTGGGCCTGGACGGCGTCACCGTCGACGGCGGGCGCGCCGGCACCGAACCGATCGTCTCCACCGGCGCCGACGGGGTCCAGGCCCGCGTGCGGACCGCGGACGGCAGATCGCCGCGCGGGCTGCAGGTGGACGTCGTCGACCCGGGGACGTCGCGCGCCGACGCCCTGGTCGGCGACGACGGAGCGCCTCCGTCGTCCGCGAGCGCCGGCACGGGCTTCGAGATCCGCCCCAAGATCGTGACGCGCGCCGGCTGGGGCGCCGACGAGTCGCTGGCGGGCAGCTGGCCCGAGACCTCCAGGGCGCTCAAGGCGATCTACGTGCACCACACGGCGGGCACCAACAGCTACTCCGAGAGCCAGTCGGCGGCGCTCGTGCGGGGCATCTACGCGTACCACACGAAGTCCCGCGGGTGGCCGGACATCGGCTACCAGTTCCTCGTGGACCGCTACGGCAACGTCTTCCAGGGCCGCAAGGACGCGCGCACCGACAACCCGATCGGCGCGCAGGCCGGCGGCTACAACACGGGCACGATCGGGGTGTCCGCGATGGGCAACTTCGACACGGCGCAGCCCACCAGCGCCCTGCTCACCGCGCTGTCCAAGGTGATCGGCTGGAAGGCGTACCAGTACAAGCTCAACGCCAAGGGCACCACCACGCTGGTCACGGGCAGCAGCACCGGGTCGGGCACGCGGGCGAGACCCGGCAGCACGGTGAAGGTGCCCATCGTCCTCATGCACAAGACCACGAACCAGACCGCCTGCCCCGGGCGCTACCTGGCCGCGAAGATGGGCAGCCTGCGCAGCTCGGCGGAGGCGCGGCGGCAGGCGGCGATCAAGAAGTACGGGGCCATCCGGTGGGCGGTCGCGGCGCCGAAGCGGTACGCGCCGTCCGCGTCGCAGTCGCCCGTGCAGTGGTCCACGAAGGCCACCTACCGGTGGAAGGCGGTGTCCGGCGCGCGCTACTACCAGGTGCTGTACCGCGAGGCGCACTGGAGCTCCGACATGCCGTCCACCAACTACTGGCGGGTGCTCAAGGCCACGACGGCGACGTCGGTCACCGTGAACCTCAAGCGCGGCACGGCACGCCAGCTCGCGGTGCGCGCCGTCGGGCAGAAGTACCACCGCGGGCCCATGACCACCCTGGTGTGGACCACCACCACGATCCTGCCGAGGTCGTGGTCGTTCTCGAGCGGCTGGAGCAAGGTGCACCATCCGGTGTACTACGGCGACTACGCCTACCAGACCTCCAAGGGCGGGGCGACGATCAGCCTCAAGAGCGCCAACGAGGTGCACCGCGTCGTGGTGCGCGGGGCCACGGCGCCCGGTGACGGCAAGCTCCAGGTGCTCGTCGGGGGCGCGGTGCGCGGCACCTTCGACTTCAACAAGCCGTCGGACGGCGACCGGATCTTCTCTCTCGTCCTCTCCGGGCACCAGGACGGCACCGTGACCCTCCGCAAGGTGAAGGACGGGAAGAAGGTGCGGGTCAGCCACATCTCCCTGGCGCGCTGGTAGCCTCGCGGTCGTCGCAAGGGGGACCCGGCCGGGCGTCGCGACGGAGCGCACAGCCTGCGTGCAGGGACGCCGGTTACCTTCGGCGCGACGAACCGGTGTCGAGGGGGGACCAGACGGTCCTGGAGGAGATGGGATGTCGACCAGCGCGGGCCAGTCCGAGTCGCTGCAGCTGCCCGAGCGGGCCCTGCTGCTGCACATCGGGCTGATGAAGACCGGGACCACGAGCCTGCAGAACGCCGCCGCGGCGCTGCGGCCAGAGCTGCTCGCCCGCGGGGTCCGCTACCCGGGGAGCACCTTCAACCACCGCAGCGCGGTGAACGACTTCATGGGCCACCACTGGGGCTGGGACACCACCCCCGTCGAGGGGGCTTGGCGCAAGCTGCGCGCCGAGATCGACCGGGACACCGACAACCGGATCTGGATCGGGCACGAGTTCGGCGCGAACGCCGACGACGCGACGGCCGCCCGGTGGCGCGAGGAGCTGGGCGAGCGCGCGCACGTCGTCGTGACGCTCCGCAACTACGCCTCCATCCTCCCCTCGCTGTGGCAGCAGATGACCAAGGAGGGCGAGACGGCCACCTTCCAGAAGTGGCTCGAGGGCGTGATGTCGGACGATCCGGCGTCCGCCCTGAGCTCCTTCCGCGACCGGATCGACCAGGGCCGGGTCGTGACGCGGTGGGCGGAGGCCTTCGGCCCGGAGAACGTCACGGTCGTCGTCGTGGACAAGTCCACGCCCGCGCTGCTGTTCGACGCGTTCGAGTCGATGCTCGGGATCGAGCACGGGCTCCTGGGCACCGCGAAGCTGGACGGCAGGTCGAGCAACCGCGGCCTGTCCCTCGAGGAGGCGGAGCTCTTCCGGGCGCTCAACAAGCGCCTCCGCAAGCAGCTCACGTGGCTCGAGTACTGCAAGTGGCTGCGCGACAGCGCGTCCGTCTCCGTCCTCACCCGCCGCAAGCCGGGCAAGCACGACACCAAGCTCGTCCTGCCCACGTGGGCCGCCGACGTGGCGCACGAACGGGCGGCGCGGTCCGTCTCGCAGATCCGGGAGTCCGGCGTCCGGGTGGTCGGAGACCTGGACCTCCTGACCGCCGAGGTGCCGTCGAGCGACGATGCGCCGCTGAGCAGCGCCGTCGTGCCGATCGACGCCGCCGTCGAGGCGATCCTCGGGGTGACCCGGCAGGGGCGCCGCGACGAGGACCGGCTGGCCACCGCCCGCGAGGAGGTCGCCCGCCTGGAGGAGGAGAACGCCGCGCTCCGCGGCGAGCTGACGAGGAGCAAGGCGCTCGCGGACGCGAGCGGCCGCGAGCTCGTCCGGGCGCTCGGCTCGCGCGCCAAGCGGCGCGTGCAGCGCGGCTAGGCTCACCCGGTGCATCTCGCGCAACAGCTGATCCTGTCCACCCCCGCCGACCGCCGCGCCCTGGTCGTGGAGGACGGCCCCGCCGCCGTCGAGCACGGCACCGTCCGCGTGCCGGCCGGATCCACCCAGGGGTTCGCCACCTACTTCTCCGCGTTCCCGGCGTCGTACTGGGTGCGGTGGGCCGGCGTCGCGGCCGTGCGGCTGGAGGTCGACGCCTCCGGACCCGGCGAGGTGCGCCTGGTCCGCTCGGACGCGAGCGGCGCCGCGAGCGCGGTCGCGGCCGCGCAGGTGGCGCCCGATGGCGGCACGGTCGCGCTCGACGCGGACGTCGCCGGTGCGGCCGACGGCGGCTGGCTCTGGTTCGAGGTCGACGCGGGCGACGACGCGGTGGTCGTCACCGGAGCGCGCTGGCTGGTCGACGTGGCCCCGCGCCGCACCGGCGACGTGTGCCTGTCGATCACCACGATGGACAAGCCGGAGTTCTGCGTCGCCACGCTGGAGCGGATCGCCGGCTCCGCCGCGCTCGCGGAGGCCGTCGGCACGGTGCTGGTGGTCGACCAGGGCTCGCGCCGCGTCGCCGACCACCCGGGGTACGCCGAGGCAGCGGCCGCGCTCGGCGACCGGCTGACCGTCATCGAGCAGCGCAACCTGGGCGGGTCGGGCGGCTTCTCGCGCGGCATGCTCGAGGCGCTGGACCGGCCCGCGGCGGACGCCGTCCTCATCCTCGACGACGACGTGGAGGTGGAGCCCGAGGCGCTGCTGCGCGCGATCCGGTTCCACCGCGCCGCGCGCACGCCCGTCGTCGTCGGCGGGCACATGCTCGACCTGCACCGCCCCACCGTGCTCAACTCCTTCAGCGAGGTGGTGCACGAGCGCAGCTTCAACTGGGGGCCGCCCGAGGCGGACCAGCAGTGGCACGACCTCGCCGCCGGCACCCTGCGCGACACCCCCTGGCTGCACGCCCGCGGCCAGAGCGACTTCAACGGCTGGTGGATGTGCCTCATCCCGACGGACGTCCTGCGCGCCGTCGGGCTGTCCCTGCCGCTGTTCCTCAAGTGGGACGACGCCGAGTTCGGCCTGCGGGCCCGCGACGCCGGCCGGGCCACCGTCTCGTTCCCGGGCGCCGCGCTGTGGCACGTCGCGTGGACGGAGAAGGACGACACCGTCGAGTGGCAGGCCTACCTGCACGTGCGCAACCGCGTGGCCGCCGCGCTGCTGCGCGCACGCCGGCCGCGGGCCGGGCTGCTGCTGCCGCTGCTGCTCGCGAACGACCTCAAGCTGCTGCTCGGGATGCGGTACTACGCCGTCGACCTGCACGTCCGCGCCCTGCGCGACGTGCTCGCCGGGCCCGGCGACCTGCACGCCGACCTCGAGCGCGTGGTTCCTGCCGCGCGGGCGGTCGGCGCCGCGTACCCGGAGACGACGGTGCACCGCGCCGGCGACCCCGCCTTCGACGCCGCGGCGGGGCGGGCCCGGGCGGGCGGGCCGGGGGAGAAGCCGACGTCGGCGGCGCTGGCGCGCTTCGCGGCCGCCGGGCTGCTGCGCCAGCTCCGGCCCGCGCGCGGCGGGTCCGTCCCCGCGTCCGTGCTGACCCGCGAGCAGGCGACCTGGTGGGAGACGCCCCGCCACGACTCGGTGCTCGTGCTGGCCGGCGACGGCGCCTCGGGGACCTGGCTGCGGCGCGACCCGCGGCGGTTCTGGCGGCTGCTCGGGGCCACGGTCGCCACGCACGTGCGCCTCGCGCTGCGGTGGGGACCCGTGTCCGCGCGGTGGCGCGCCGCCGCGCCCGCGCTCGTCGACCCCGAGACCTGGCGGGCGACCTTCGCACCCCGGGCGCCCCACTAGGATGACCAGGATGTCCACCCCCTCCGTCGTCGCGGTCGTCGTGTCGTACAACAGGTCCGCGCTGCTCGGCGCGGCCCTCGACGCGCTGGCCGCCCAGACCCGGCCCGTCGACCGGGTGCTCGTGGTCGACAACGCGTCCACCGACGACGCGCTCGACGTCGCCCGGTCCCACCCCAGCGCCCCCGAGGTCGTCGCGCTCAAGCGCAACACCGGCGGCGCGGGCGGCTTCGCCGTCGGCATCGCGACCGCCGTCGCCGACCTGGACGCCGACCTCGTATGGCTCATGGACGACGACACCGTCCCCACCGAGACGGCGCTCGAGGCGCTCCTCGGCGCGCGCGACGCCTACGCCGGCGACGTCACCGCCATGGCGAGCCGCGTCGTGTGGACCGACGGCAGCGACCACCCGATGAACACGCCGCGCACCCGCCCCGGCGCGTCGCCCGCGGAGCTGAACCGCGCGCGGGCCGCCGGAGCCGTGCCGGTCCGGTCGATGTCGTTCGTGTCGATGATGGTGGACGCGCGCGCCGTGCGGCAGCACGGGCTGCCCGTCAGCGACTACTTCATCTGGAACGACGACTTCGAGTACTCCACGCGCATGCTGCGCCGCGGCACCGGCCTGTACGTGCCGGGCAGCGTCGTCGAGCACCGCACGGCCCGCCTCGTCGGCACCGACCACGACCCGGGCCCGCGCTTCTACTACGAGGTGCGCAACAAGGTCTGGATGTTCACGCGCTCGTCCGCGCTCGGCCTGTCCGAGCGGGTCCTGTACGGCGGGTCCACCCTGCGGCGCTGGGCCCGCACCGTGGCGCGCTCCTCCGACCGCGGCACCCTCCTCAAGGCCGGCGGGCGCGGGTTGTGGCACGGCGTCGTGCGCCGCCCCCGCGCCGACACCGAGGTGCTCGCCGGCGTCGGGCCCGCCGCGCTCAGCGTCGCGCGGGTCGAGCTGGGGCGGGCCGAGCGGCAGGAGTCCGTGCCGCGGCCGGCGGCGGGCCCCGCCGCGGCCCCCCGTGCCGCGGCCGCGCCCGGCGCGCTCGACGACCACCGGTTCTCCGTGCTCCTGCCCGTGTACGCGGGCGACGACGCGGCCCACCTCGAACGCGGCTTCCTGTCCGTGACGCGCGACCAGACGCTGCGGCCGGACGAGGTGGTCGTCGTGCGCGACGGGCCCGTGGGCGCCGACATCTCCGCCGTCCTCGGCCGCCTGCACGAGCTCACCGACGTGCCCGTCACCCTGGTGCCGCTCGAGCGCAACGTCGGCCTCGCCCGCGCTCTCGAGGCGGGGCTGGAGGCCTGCAAGCACGAGATCGTCGCGCGCGCCGACGCCGACGACATCTCCCGCCCCGAGCGGTTCGCCGTGCAGGTGCCGCTGGTCGCGGCGGGCTGCGACATCGTCGGCTCCGCGATCCAGGAGTTCGACGACGACGAGCACGACCCGGGCATGGTCCGCGTGCCGCCGACCGGCGCCGACATCGCGACCACCGCCCGGTTCCGCGACCCGTTCAACCACCCGTCCGTCGTGTACCGGCGCTCCGCCGTCGCGGCCGCGGGCGGGTACGAGCACCTCGACCTCATGGAGGACTACCTCCTGTTCGCGCGCATGATCGCGGGCGGCGCCGACGCGCAGAACGTCGTCGAGCCGCTGGTCCTGTACCGCGTCGGCGCGGGCGCCTACGCGCGCCGCGGCGGCCGCCGGCTGCTCGCGTCCGAGCTCGCGCTGCAGCGCACCCTGCACTCCGAGGGGTTCCTCACCGGGCCGCAGATGGTGCGCAACGTCGTGGTGCGCGCCGGCTACCGCGTGGTGCCGGAGGCCGTCCGCAAGGCCGGGTACCGCGCGTACACCCGCCTGCGCGGCGGGTACGAGCCCGACTGACCACCCCCGACCTGGAGGCAGCAGCATGACCGACCTCGTCGTCGTCGGCACCGGGCTCTTCGGCCTGACCGTCGCCGAGCGGATGGCCGACCGCGGGCGCAAGGTGCTCATGATCGACCGTCGTGACCACCTCGGCGGCAACGCGTACAGCGAGACGGACCCGGACACGGGGATCGAGGTGCACCGGTACGGGGCGCACCTGTTCCACACCTCGAACGAGCGGGTGTGGGAGTACGTGAACCGGTTCACGGCGTTCACGTCGTACGTGCACCGCGTGTACACCACGCACCGTGGTGAGGTCTTCCCGATGCCGATCAACCTCGGCACGATCAACCAGTTCTTCCGGTCGGCGCACGGCCCCGACGCGGCGCGGGCGCTGGTGCGCGAGCAGGCCGCGGAGCTGGGGGACAAGCGGCCGTCGAACCTGGACGAGCAGGGCGTGTCCCTCATCGGGCGGCCCCTGTACGAGGCGTTCATCCAGGGGTACACGGCCAAGCAGTGGCAGACCGACCCGCGCGAGCTGCCGGCGTCGATCATCTCGCGCCTTCCGGTGCGGTACACGTACGACAACCGGTACTTCAACGACACGCACGAGGGCCTGCCGACCGGCGGGTACACGGCGTGGCTGGAGCGGATGGCCGACCACCCGAACATCGAGGTGCGGCTGTCCACCGACTTCTTCGACGACGCGCAGCCGGTGAGCAAGAAGGCCGTCGTGGGGCAGGTGCCGGTCGTGTACACGGGCCCGGTGGACCGGTACTTCGACGACGCCGAGGGGTCGCTGTCCTGGCGCACGCTCGACTTCGAGCGCGAGGTGCTGCCGGTGGGCGACTTCCAGGGCACGCCGGTGATGAACTACGCCGACACCGAGGTGCCGTACACGCGCATCCTGGAGTTCCGCCACTTCCACCCCGAGCGGGAGTACGCGAGCGACAAGACCGTCATCGTGCGCGAGTACTCCCGCTTCGCCGAGCGCGGCGACGAGCCGTACTACCCGGTGAACACCCCCGCCGACCGTGAGCGGCTCAAGCGCTACCGCGAGCTGATGGCCGACGAGCCCGACGTGCACTTCGGCGGCCGCCTGGGCACGTACCAGTACCTCGACATGCACATGGCCATCGGCTCCGCCCTCTCCATGGTGGACAACAAGCTCACCGCCTGACAGTGATGATGTAGTCGAGCCCTCCGGGGGGTGCCGAACAGGCAGTTGACAGATGTAGACGTTCATGCCGCCCGCGTCGCCGGTGCCGGGCTGGTGCAGCGGGGAGGTGTGCAC
>NZ_JBHWYY010000034.1:0-45317 GCF_042728595.1 Isoptericola sp. NPDC060185
ACGACCCACCGCTACGTCAGCGTGCGGTGGTAGAAGACGACCGCCTGGACGCGGTCGCGCAGGTGCAGCTTGGACAGCACGTTGGACACGTGGGTCTTGACGGTGGCCTCGCCGAGGAACAGCTCCGCCGCGATCTCGGCGTTCGACATCCCCCGACCGACCAGCACGAGGACCTCCTTCTCGCGCGGGGTCAGCTGGTCCAGCCGCGGGTCGGACGGTCGGTCGGACGGTCGCAGGTCGGACGGTCGCGGGTCGGCGGACGAGCCTTCACCAGCCACCATCCGCTCGATGACGCGCCGGGTGACCTCGGGCGCCAGGAGCGCGTGCCCGGCCGCGACGGTGCGGACGGCGTCGACCAGCCGGTCGGCGTCGGAGTTCTTCAGCAGGAAGCCGGACGCGCCGGCGCGCAGGGCGTCGTCCACGTAGGCGTCGTCGTCGAAGGTGGTGAGGACCAGCACCCGGGCGAGGTCGGCGGCGACGATGCGGCGGGTGGCCTCGATGCCGTCCATGACCGGCATCTGCACGTCCATGAGGACGACGTCGGGGCGCAGGGCGCGCACCTGCTCCAGCGCCTGCGCGCCGTCGGCGGCCTCGCCGACCACCT
Source organism: Isoptericola sp. NPDC060185 (assembly GCF_042728595.1). Taxonomy (NCBI): domain Bacteria; kingdom Bacillati; phylum Actinomycetota; class Actinomycetes; order Micrococcales; family Promicromonosporaceae; genus Isoptericola; species Isoptericola sp. NPDC060185. The sequence goes on from NZ_JBHWYY010000034.1 coordinate 605, forward strand.
CGACGTCGGGCTCGACGGACAGGATCATCGCGAAGCCGGAGCGCACCAGCTTCTGGTCGTCGACGAGGAGCACGCGCACGGGCGCGTTCGCGCTGGTCACGGGCGGCCGGAGGGCAGGGGCAGGCGCACGCGGACACGGTAGCCGCCGGTGGCGCGCGGCCCGACGTCGGCCAGCCCGCCGTGCGTCGCGACGCGCTCCCGCACGCCGACGAGCCCCAGGCCCGTGCCCGCGGACCCGGGCCGGGGGCGGCCGTCGTCGAGCACCTCGACCTCGGCGAAGCCGTGCGGGAAGCGGTGGGCGTCCGGGTCGTCGCGCCGCGCCGGGCGCCGGTCCACGCGCACGACGACGCGCGCGGACCGCGCCGTCGAGTGCTTGCGCACGTTGCTCAGCGCCTCCTGCGCGGTGCGGTAGAGGCTGAGGCCGAGGGGCCCGGGCACGTCGTCGACGGCGCCCGGCTCGGCGACCACGCGCACCTCGACGTCGAGCCCGCCCGTGGAGTCCGCGAGGCCGGCGACGTCGGCCAGGCCCGGCTCCGGCGCCCGCCCCGTCCCGCCGCCGGCGCCGTCGTCGCGGCCCTGGTCCTCGACGCCGCGCAGGGTGCCGAGCAGGCCGCGCATCTGGGTCACGGCCTCCCGTGACTCCCCCTCGATGGTGGCCAGCGGCGTCGCCGCAGCGGCGGGGTCGCCGGCGAGCATCCGGCGCGCGGCGGCGGCCTGGATCCCGATGACGGACACATGGTGCGCGACGACGTCGTGCAGCTCCCGCGCGATGCGCAGCCGCTCGGTGACGACGGCCTGCCGCTGCAGCTCCGCCGTCTGACGCTCGATCGTGGCGGCCTGCGCGGCGAGCTGCTCGCGCCGCCGGGCGCCGTGCCACATGAGCTGGCCCGCCACGACGGCCCCGTAGAAGTAGGCGACGTTGATGAGCAGGTTGTACGCGGTGAACGCCACGCCCGGGTCGACCAGGCCGGGCTGCTCGTCGGCCAGCCCCATCTGCTCGACGATGCCGTCGATGCCCGCCCCGACGGCGAACTGCCAGGCCAGCCAGCCGAACATCGCCAGCAGCGCGACGCCCACGACGACCGCCATCGCCTGCCGGTCGCGCGCCCACGCGACCGCGCTGAACAGCGCGACGAAGTAGACGACCTGCAGCGGCACCAGGATCGTCACCATGGGGACGGTCAGCCCCACCACGAGGAAGTGCAGGTACACCACGGACAGCACTGCCAGGGGGAACCGTCGCCGCCACATCAGCGGGGCGGCACCCAGGGCCGAGAGCAGGTAGAGCAGCCAGGTCGGGGCCGTCTCGTCCTCGAAGTACCCGAAGCTGCGGGCGAGCTCGGTGCCCACGAGCGAGGCGACGACGAACGCCGCGCCCAGCCACAGGTCGTTGCGGTAGGCGCGGGCCGGGTCGGCGGGCACGCGCTCCCACCCGGAGTCGATCCCCCACCAGTCGGAGAGGCGCGCGGTCCACGAGGCGCGGGGCTGGGGCATCCCGCCAGCCTAGAGACGGGAATGCGGTGGGCGCCTCCGCCGCGAGGTGGAAGTCTGGGCCCATGAGCCTCCCCGTACCGGCGGAATTCTGGATCTGCCGCACCTGCGCCGTCGAGCACGCCACCCGTCCGGACGTCTGCGCGATCTGCGCGGACGAGCGCCAGTGGGTGCCCGCGACCGGCCAGACCTGGACCACCCTCGAGGACCTGACGGCGGAGGGCTGCGCCGTCGAGGTCGCCGAGCTCGAGCCCGGCCTCCTCGCCCTGCACACCGCGCCCCACCTGGGCATCGGGCAGCAGGCCAAGGTGGTGCGCACGACGGCCGGCGCGCTGCTGTGGGACCCGCTCGGCTTCGTCGACGACGCGGGGGTGGCCGCGGTGGTTGACGCCGCCGCCGGCGGGGACGTGGTGATCGCCGCCAGCCACCCGCACATGTTCGGCGTGCAGGTGGAGTGGAGCCGGCGCCTCGCGGCGGCGACGGGGCGCGACGTCCCCGTGCTGGTCAGCGAGGCGGACGCCGGCTGGGTCGCCCGGCCGGACGCCGTCATCGAGACGTGGTCCCCCGGCGCGGACGGGGAGCGGGAGGTGCTGCCCGGCGTCTTCCTGAGCCAGCCGGGCGGCCACTTCCCCGGCTCCGCGGTGGTGCACTGGACGGGCGTCGACGGCTGCGGCGTGCTGCTCTCGGGAGACACGATCTTCGCCAACCCGGACCGCACGGCGAGCTTCATGCGCAGCTACCCCAACCGCATCCCCCTGTCGGCGGCGGTCGTGACGCGCGTCGCCGAGCACGTGGCGCGGCGGCCCTTCGACCGGCTCTACAACAACTTCGAGGGCGTGATCTCCGAGGACGCGCGCGACGTCGTCCTCCGCTCCGCGGAGCGGCACGCGGCGTGGGTGCGTGGTGACTTCGACCACCTCACGTGACCCGCGTGCGGTCGCGGTGGCGTCCCGCGGCTAGGCTCCCGTGACCGTGGCAACCATCGTGACCGGGCGGCAGCGCGCCGTGGGCGTGGCGCTCGCGATCGTCGCGGGGTTCGCCGCCGCCCTGCAGAGCCGCGTCAACGGGACCCTGGCCACCGAGACGGGCACGGCCTTCGGCACGGCCGCCCTGTCCTTCGGCTCCGGACTGGTGCTGCTGGCCCTCGCGCTCCCCTTCTCCCGCTCCGGCCGGGCCGCGCTGGGGCAGGTCGCGGCCGGCCTGCGCCGCGGCGGGCCCGGCGGCCTGCGCTGGTGGGAGTGCCTCGGCGGGCTCGGCGGCGCGTTCTACGTGATGTCGCAGGGGCTGACGGTCGACGCGCTCGGCGTGGCCGTGTTCACCATCGCGCTCGTGGCCGGTCAGTCGGTGAGCTCGCTGGTCATCGACCGGCTCGGGCTCGCCCCGGGCGGCGTGCGGCTCGTGACGCTGGGCCGCGCCCTCGGCCCGGTGCTGACGGTGGTCGCCGTCGTCGTGGTGTCGGGCGCGGGTGCGGCGACGGCCGCGCTGGGTCTGGCGCTCTTCCCCCTGGTGGCCGGCGTGCTGCAGTCGTTCCAGCAGGCGCTCAACGGCCGGGTCCGGGCGTCGGTGCGCCCTGCGGCGCCGCGGTCGGACGGTCGTGCCGCGCGCGACGGGGGCGTGCTCGCCGCCACCTTCGTCAGCTTCCTCGTCGGGACGGCGGCACTGCTGGTGGTGTTCGGGGTGTCGCTCGCCGTCGACGGCGCGCCCACCGGGTCCTTCCCGCCGGACCTGCTGCTCTACTCGGGCGGGCTGCTGGGCATCGTCTTCATCGCGCTCCAGGCAGCGGTCGTGCAGCGCATCGGGGTGCTGCTGCTCGGGCTGGGCATGATCGCCGGCCAGGTGGTCGGGGCGCTGGCGCTCGACCTCGCGTCCCCCGGAGCCGTCCCGCCCGGGCCCGCGACCTTCGCCGGCGCCGCCCTCACCCTGGTCGCCGTCGCCGTGCCCCTCGTCGAGGGCGCGCTGCGCCGCCACCGCTGAGCCCCTGCTCCCTGCCCCCGCACGACGGCGGCCGGCCCACCGCGAGGTGGACCGGCCGCCGGATCGTGCGTCAGCAGGTCAGAACTTCTCCTGCATCTGCGGGTTGAGGGACTTCAGGTTCGTCTTCGCCGACCCGTCGATCGCGTCGTCGATGTCGAACGTGTCGAACCCGATCCCCAGGTCGTTCGAGTAGGCGTAGCCGTTGTACCAGTAGGTGGACCACGTGCCACCGCTGGAGATGCCCGCGCCGCGGTCGAACCAGGCGACCTCGGTCGGGTGGGACGAGTCGGTGAAGTCCATCACCGAGACGCCGCCCTGGTACCAGGACTGGACCATGAGGTCCTTGCCCTCGACCGGGATCAGCGAGCCGTTGTGCGCCACGCAGTTCTCGGTGGCGTCGTTGATGCGCGGGATCTTGTAGTAGCTCTTCAGGACGAGCGTCTTGCCGTTCTTCCCGCCCTGCTTCACGTCCTTCTCGATGTCGTAGATGCCGTTGGCGCCGAGCTCCGGGGCGTACTCCCCGGTGCAGGTCGCCAGGCCGCCGCCGCCGAGCTCGTCGGTGAAGACGACCTTGGTGGCGTCGTTGTTGAAGGTGGCCGAGTGCCAGAACGCGAAGTTCTCGGTGTCGCGGACCGTGCTGATCACCTTCGGGTGGGCGCGGTCCTTGATGTCCATGAGGATGCCGTCGCCCATGCACGCGCCGGCGGCGATGTCCTTCTGCACGTAGGTGGTGATGTCGTGGCAGCCGGACGTCGCCGAGGCGCTGCGGGACCGGTCGCCCTCGTAGCCGCCCTCGGGGAACAGGTTCGGCGTGCCGACGAGCTCCGCCCCGGCCGGGTTCTGCACCGGGATCTTCACGACCGAGATGATGTCGTGCGGCGGCTGGCAGTCCGGATAGGACGAGCTGGGGCTGTACGACGACACGTAGACGTACAGGTCCTTGCCGTTCTTGGTCGGTGCCAGCGAGTGGGTGTGCGAGCCGCACGCCGTCTCGACCGACTGGACGTACTCGGGCTCGAGCGGGTCGGAGATGTCCCAGACCTTGATGCCCTCCCAGGCGTCCTTCTCCGTGGCGGGGCGGGTGGTCGAGGCGCACGAGTCGTCGCTGCGCGACGAGTCGGTGGACAGCACCAGGATGTCGCCGTAGACGGAGACGTCGTTCTGCGAGCCGGGGCAGTACACCTGGAGCGCCTGGACGGGCTCCTCCGGGTCGGACAGGTCGTAGACGGTGAATCCGTCGTAGTTGCCCGCGAACGCGTACTTGCCCTGGAACGCGATGTCCGAGCCGGTGCCCTGCAGGGCACCGTTCTTGGGGCTGTTGCTGAGGTGCTCGATGTTCGACGACGCCACCTCGCCCGGTGGGACGTCGGGGGCCAGGTCGTCGGCCGCGGAGGCCGGGGCCACGAGCCCCAGCGCCCCGGCCGTCAGTGCCAGCGAGAGGGCGACGCCGGCGGCGCCCCTCGCCCGTGAACTTCTCATCCGTGATCTCAGGGTTGAACGACGCACAGGCGCCACACCTCCTTGGTAGGTCACACTGAGTGTTGCCTGGAAGCATGCTCTCAACCAGGTGGGCGGGCATCTTTTTACGCGAAGGCAACATTCCCCACGAGAGGATCGTCAGGTGACCACAGGCCCCCAGCCCCTCCGCCGCCGCACCGCTCGCCGCCACGCCGCCCTGACCGGCGCGGTCGTGCTCGCCGTGATGCTCGCCGCCGGATGCACCGCCGCGCCGCCCGAGGCACCCGACGCGGCATCGACGCCGTCGTCCGACGTGCTCGCACCGGGGAAGCCCGGCGAGCCCGCCCGGACGATCGCCCCCGACGAGTACGAGGGCATGGGCGACGAGGACGTGGTGACCGACGCCGACGCCGACTTCATGACGCGGATGATCGGCCACCACGCCCAGGCCGTGGAGATGGCCCGGCTGGTCCCGGAGCGGTCCGCGTCGCAGCAGGTCGCGAAGCTCGCCGAGCGCGTCCGCCTGTCGCAGGAGGGCGAGATCCGGTACATGAGCCGGTGGCTCACCGACCACGACCTCCCCGTGCCCGCGGCGGCCTCGCCGTCGGCCGCGGGCGACGGGAGCGGGCCGCGCGCCCCCGGGACCCACGACCACGGCTCCATGCCCGGCATGCTCACCGACGCCGAGATGGCGGCCCTGGCGGACGCCGACGGCGCCACGTTCGACCGGATGTTCCTCGAGGGCATGATCACGCACCACGCGGGCGCGCTGACGATGGTCGAGGAGCTCAGCTCCGCCGGGCGCGACGAGACGGTCCAGGAGTTCTCCTCGAACGTCGCGGCGGACCAGATCGCGGAGATCGACCGGATGTCGCGGCTGCTCGACGAGCTGTAGCCCGGCTCAGCCGGCGCGGCCGACCTCCGCCACGAAGGCCCGCAGCAGCGGGGTGGCCCCGGACGAGCGCCAGACCAGCGCCCACCGCACCGGGGGCGCGCCGTCGAGCGGGAGGTACGTGACACCCGGCCACGGGTAGTAGCGGCGGCCCTCGTCGGGCACCGGGCACACGACCTTCCCGGCCGCGACGAGGGCGAGGATCTCCTGATAGGTGGCGGCGCCGGGGCCGCGGGGGACCTCCCGCCCGGCGGGCGTGCGCACGGGCAGCACCCCGGCCAGCCAGGACGACGGCGCCGACCCGCGGATCGCGGGGACGGCGTGGTCCGCGAGCGCCTCGATGTCCGCCCGGCCTTCCGCGGCCAGCGGGTGGTCCGTCGCCACGAGGAGGCGCAGCGGCTCCTCGCGCAGCACGGGACCCACGGAGAGGTCCGGCTCGGCGACGGGGAGCCACGTGGTGAGCAGGTCGACGTCGCCGCGCCGCAGGGCGTCGAACGGGTCGCTGAAGACGACCTCGTGGAAGCGCACCTCCGCACCGGGGTGGCGCGCGTGGAAGCGGGCGAGCACCGGCTCCAGCTCGTGCGCCTGGGCGCCCATGAAGCCGAGGGTCAGCGTCCCCGTCATCCGGCGGGCGGCGGCCGACGCGGCCGCGACGGCGGCACCGATCCCGTCGTAGGCGGGCCGCAGCCCGGCCTGGAGCACCCCGCCCACCGTCGTGAGCTCGACGCGGCGCGACGTCCGCTCGAACAGCGGCGCCCCGATGGCCCGCTCCTGCTTGCGGATCGCCTGGCTCACGCGGGACACCGAGACGTGCAGCCGTTCCGCCGTCCGGCCGAAGTGCAGCTCCTCCGCGAGCGTCAGGAAGATCTCGATCTCGCGCAGCTCCACGCCTCGTCACCCCTCGTCGCCCGCTCTCCGGGGCCCTCGATCGTGAACCCGGCGGTGAACGAGCGTAACGGGAACGGCCGTTGATCCGGGCCCCCGCGCGGCCGAGCCTGGAACCCCCACCGATCCCGGGACCAGGAGGAATGCCCATGCCCCATGCCCTCGCCGACGAGCCCGTCGCCCCCGCACGCGAGCACCGGCGCCGGCCGCGCCCCGCACCGCGCGACGTGCGAGCAGGCCGACCGCGCGGGCCCGGGCGGGGCGGACGGCGCGGGTCCACCCGGCACCGCGCGGCCCACCTGCACCGCCTGCCCCCGGCGTCGACGCGACGGCGCGCCCGGGCCACCGGCCCGGTACGCCAGGCCGGCGGCGAGGCCGAGCGCCGGACCGTGCCCGAGGCCGACGACGAGCCGGCGGCCGGCTCCGGCCTCGAGACCGGCCTCAGGGCGCGGTGACGAAGACGTCGAAGAGCTCGGGGTGGTGACCGTGCACCAGGACGGCGAAGACGACGGCGTCGAACAGCAGGTGCACGGTCACCACGTACGTCAGGCTCTTGTACCGGCTGAAGATCCAGCCCTGCACGAGGGCGAACGGCACCGTGAGCAGGGGGCCCCACTCGCGGTAGCCCAGCTCCCACAGGAACGACACGAAGATCGCCGCCTGCAGCACGTTCGCCGTCCACAGTCCGAAGTGGCGGCGCAGCAGGGCGAACACGGTGCACACGAAGAACAGCTCGTCCCAGATGCCCACGGCGTTGACGCCGACGAACAGCCGCGCCACGTCCTGGCCGCCGGTCAGCGGCGGCCAGTTGAGGTAGGCGCCGGAGCCGAGGAAGTACCAGGGCAGCACCAGGTAGCCGACGACCACCACGACGGCCAGGTACACGTACTGGCCGCCCGACCAGCGCCGGCCTGTCGCGACGGGGAAGCGCACCGCGCCCGCGCCGTCGTCGTCGCGGAACCAGAACCTCGACGCCGCCCAGGGCACCAGCACGGCCAGGGAGAGGACGACGGCGAAGCGCGCCATCCCGGCGTCGGACAGGTCCGCCTCGAGGGGGATCGTGGAGATGATGCCGAGCGCGACCGCGACCAGCGCGAGGTCGCGCCCGAGGCGCCGGTCCACGGCCAGCCCGACGGCGACGCCGGCCACGAGCGGCAGGTAGGCCAGCGGGCGCACGTGCACCGCGAACAGCAGCACCGCCGCCCCCGAGACGAGGCCCGCGGCGACGAGCCGCCAGGCGGTGGCGGGGGCACGGCGGGTGACGTCCATGGTCTCGCGAGGATATCCGGGAGCCTGCGTGGAAGAATCCGGGGCATGGTCGCGGGTCCCGGTGCGCACAACCGAGACGGGAGCGCGCACCGGTGACCTACGGACCAGCGATCGGGGCCCTCGTGGCGGCCGGGCTCGCGCGCCCCGTGGCGGACGCGTCGTTCGACCGCTTCGCGCGCCTCGTGCAGCGGCAGCTCGGCGTCCCCACCGCCCTCGTGACGCTCGTGCTGCCCGACTCCCAGGTCTACCCCGGCGCCCTGGGCCTGCCGGACCCGTACCAGGCCACCCGGCGCACCACGCTGTCCCAGCCCCTGTGCGGGGAGACCGTGCAGACCGGGCTCCCCCTGGTGGTCGAGGACCTGCGGGCCGACCCGCGGTTCGCGGGCCGGGAGACGGTGACCGAGCTCGGCATGGGCTCGTACGCCGGCTTCCCCATCTTCGACCGGCACGGCGCCGCCGTGGGGACCGTGTGCGCGCTCGACGTCGAGCCGCACGCGTGGAGCGACACCGACCTCGCGACCCTGGCCGACCTGGCCGCCGCGTGCACCGCCGAGCTGCGCCTGCGGCTGGAGCGGCAGCGGGCGCACCGTATCCAGCAGGTCGCCGTGCACGCCACGCGCCGCACCCGGATGCTGCTCGACCTCACCGACCGGTTCGCCGCCGCGACGACCCTGGACGAGATCGTGGACGCCCTGCGCGCGTCCGGGCCCGGGCTGGGGACCATCTGGGCGGCGCTCACCGTGGCCGACGGCAACGACGCCGGGCTCACCCTCGTCGAGCGCGACGGCATGTACCCGTACCTGCCGCGGCTGTGGAAGTACTCCGACCCGGGGGTGGCGTCGATCGCGCGCGCCCGCCGGCCGGCGTTCTACCGCGACGGATCGGCCGCGCTGCGCGACCTGCCGACCTTCGAGCCCTGGGTCGACCCGACGCTCGGCGGGCTGGCGCTGCTGCCGATGGTGGTGGACGACCGGCTGCTCGGCGTCGTCGTGCTCCAGTGGCGCGGGCCCCACGACCACGACGACGAGAGCCGCCGCACGGCCGCCACGCTCGCGTCGTGCGTGGCGCAGGCGCTGGTGCGCATCCGGGTCCTGGAGGACCGGCACCGCGTGGCCACGACGCTGCAGGCCGCGATGCTCACCGACCTGCCGCACGTGCCGTACCTCGAGCTCGCCTCCACGTACGCGTCGGCGACGCGCACCGACAAGGTGGGCGGCGACTGGTACGACGCCGTCGAGCTGGACCCGCGCTCCACGGTGCTGATGATCGGCGACGTGACCGGCCACGACATGCAGGCGGCCGCCCGGATGGGGCAGCTGCGCAGCATGCTGCGCACGCTGGCCTGGTACCAGGACGCGCCGCCCGCGCGCCTGCTGCGCGAGCTGGACCGCGCCAACCGGGGCCTCGGCCTCACGGCGACGGGCACGGCGACCGTCGCGCGGCTCGACCGCACGGGCCCCGGCGAGCCCGGCACCGGTGACGACGCGTGCCGCCTGTGGTGGTCCAGCGCCGGGCACCCGCGGCCGGTGGTCGTCCGCGCCGACGGGCACGTGGAGGAGCTGACCGGCCGGCCCGACCTCATGCTCGGCGTGGACCCGTCCGCGGCGCGCCGCGACCACGCCGCCGAGCTGCGCCCCGGCGACACCCTGCTGCTGTACACGGACGGGTTGGTCGAGTCGCGCACCGTCAGCTACGTGGAGCGGGTGCAGCGGCTGATCGGCGTCCTGGAGGAGCTGCGGGCCTGCCCGACGGCGGAGCTGCCGCAGGCGATCGTCGACCGGATGGTGCCCGGCACGCAGCGCGACGACGTCGCCGTGCTCGCGGCACGGGTGCGCTGAGCCCGCGGGGCGGCGTCAGCGGCGCGCGGCGCCCAGCTCGGCGAAGACGGCGCGGTTGAGGCGGAAGGCCTCCTGCGCCTCCGAGACGGCGAGGGCCACCTCGGTGTCGTCCAGCTCGATCCCGTCGAGGCGCTCCCGGTACAGGTCCTTGAACGGCTTCGCCTTCGGGATCTCGGGGAAGTCGTAGAACTCGAGGCCGGCCGTGGTCATGCCGTAGTGCCGCTGCATCATGCGCTGGATGACCTGGCCGCCCGAGAGGTCGCCGAGGTAGCGCGTGTAGGCGTGCGCGGCATAGCAGGCGACGTCGCCGCCGACCGCGTCGAGGCGCGCCACGTACCGGAGCGTCGCGGGCAGGACCCGGACGGCGTCGCGCCAGCCGGGGCCGTACAGGTGCGCCAGGTCGCGCTCGATGGCGGGCACGCGGGTGAGCTCGTCGAAGACGAGGTCCCGGCCCCGGGAATCCGCCCGCATCCGCTCGCTCGCGCGCTCCAGCGCCGTGTAGACCGCGTGCTGCTGCGCGGCGAGGTCGGCGTAGGCGGCGACGTCGAGCCGGCCCGCGAGGAGGTGCTCGACGAAGCCCTCCGACTCCGCCGCCGTGTGCTCGGCGCGCGTGCCCTCGCGCAGCCGGGTCGAGAGCGGGGCGACCTCCGCGAGCACGGTCATGGACGGACCTCCGGTCCTTCTGGCCGGGCGTCCGGCAATGTCGTCATGACGGGTTGTCACGACCTGGCGTCACCATAACAGCAGGACTTAGGGTTGCCTACCCTGATGTCGGCCGGTGGTCGGGCGCCGCCCTCGCGGGGCTGTCGGTGGCGGTGGGCAGTCTGGGCCGATGACGACGAGCGAGCTGCCCCCGGACGCCAAGGCCGTGCTGCACCGTTACCTGCGCGAGGCGCGCGAGGCGCTGCTGTGGAAGGTGGAGGGGCTGTCGGAACGGGAGGCGCGGATGCCGCGCACGCCCACCGGCACCAACCTGCTCGGGCTGGTCAAGCACGCGGCGACGGTGGAGATCGGCTACTTCGGCGACGTGTTCGGGCGGCCGTGGCCCCGCCCCGAGGACGCGCCGTGGCTCGCGGCGGCCGACGACCCCGACGCCGACGCCGACGCGCTCCAGGCCGAGTTCTTCGCCACCGCCGACGAGTCGGCCGCCCAGGTCGTGGACCTGTACCGGCAGGTGGCCGAGTTCGCCGACGCCACCATCGAGGCCCTGCCCCTCGACGCGCCCGGGCACGTCTGGTGGTGGGGCGACGGCGGCCGGGACGTCACGCTGCACCAGATCCTCGTGCACGTGACCACGGAGCTGAGCCGGCACGCCGGGCACGCCGACATCCTGCGGGAGGAGGCCGACGGCGCGGCCGGACTGCGGCCCGACAACGACAACCTCGCCCCCGGCCTCGACTACGCCGCGTTCACCGCCGCGCTGCGCCGCATCGCCGAGCAGTTCCCCGAGGAGGACCGATGACCGACGCCACCGACGACACCGACGATGGCACCGTCCCCACGATCAGCCAGGTGGTGCTCGACGCCACCGACGCGCGCGGGCTCGCGGAGTTCTACCGCGCGCTGTTCGGGCTCGCCTACCGGCCGGGCGACGAGCAGCCGGCGCCCGGCGAGCCTGACCCGCAGGGCGCGGACTGGCTGGTGCTGCGCAACCCGGGCGGCGTGCAGCTCGCCTTCCAGCAGGTGCCCGCGCTGCCGCCCGCCACGTGGCCGGAGGGCGCCGTGCCGCAGCAGCTGCACCTCGACGCGACGGTGCCCGACGTCGCCGCGCTGGACCGCCAGCACGCGCGCGCCCTCGCGCTCGGAGCGCGGCTGCTGCGGGACCGGTCCGACGACCCGGAGGAGCCGCTGCGGGTGTACGCCGACCCGGCGGGCCATCCGTTCTGCCTCTTCGTCGGGTGAGGTCTCGTCGGGTGAGGTCCGCGCCCGGCGTCCGTCTCGAGGGGTGACGACGCCGGAACGGGCGTAGTTTCCCGGTGACCGCCCGACGCCGGGCGTGGCCACAGTGTCGTGGCGGCCCGGCCCCGGAGGTCCCGCACGTCCGGACCGAGACGAAGGGTGCGCACCCATGCGCTTGCGAGACCGTTCCAGACTCCGGCTCGTCGCCGCCACCTCAGGCGTCGCACTGGCCCTCACCTCCTTCACCGCGGCGACGTCGTCCGCCGCGTCGACCGACCCCGACGACCTCCGGCCGGCGGACACCCAGCCGACGGTCACCTCCCGGGACGAGGGCGCGAAGTCGCCCTCGAGCGCCCTGGCGACGACGCCGAAGCGCCTGCTGTCCCTGGACTCCGCGAAGAAGATCCCGGTGATGGTGAAGTACGACGTGGAGCCCGTCGCCTCCTACACGGGCACCGTGCCGGGCTACGACGCGACCAGCCCGTCCGTCACCGGGAAGGCGCTGCGCGGCAAGGACGCCGACACGCGCCGGTACCGCGGGTACGTCAAGGACCAGGCGCGGGAGATCACCGCGGACGTCGAGGCCGCCGTGCCCGCCACGGACGTCGTCGCGACGTACGACACGGTCTACGGCGGCGTCGCCGCGCTGGTCCCCGGCAACGAGATCCCCGACCTGCTGAAGGTGCCGGGCGTCGTCGCCGTCCAGGAGAACACGCTCGAGAAGCCGCTCACGGACTCGAGCCCCGCGTTCATCGGCGCGCCCGCGGCCTACGAGGCGCTCGGCGGCGACAGCACCGCCGGCGACGGCCTGGTGCTCGGCAACATCGACACCGGCGTCTGGCCGGAGCACCCGTCGTTCGCCGACGACGGCGACCTCGCCCCGTACGACGGCCCCGCCGTCCCCTGCGACTTCGGCGAGGACCCGACGACGCCGGGCGACGACCCGTTCGTCTGCAACGACAAGCTGGTGGGCGGCTACTCGTTCACCGACCTGTACGACCAGCTCAACCCCGACGACTACCTCTACCGCGGCACGGCGCGCGACGCGGAGGGCCACGGCTCGCACACCTCGAGCACGAGCGCGGGCGGCGTCGTCGAGGACGTGCAGACCATCGGGCCGGAGATCGCGCGGATCCAGGGCATCGCGCCCGGCGCGAAGATCATCGAGTACAAGGCGCTCGGCCCGGGCGGCGGCTACACGTCCGACCTGGTCGGGGCGATCCAGCAGGCCGTGGTCGACCAGGTCGACGCCATCAACTACTCCATCTCGGGCGGCACGACCGTGGGCGACCCGGTCGAGCTCGCGTTCCTCGGCGCGTACGACGCGGGCGTCTTCGTCGCCGCATCGGCCGGGAACGACGGCCCGGGGGCCGCGACGGCGAACCACGTCAGCCCGTGGCTGACGACGGTGGCGGCCTCGACGCAGGACCGCGAGTTCTCGTCCACGATCTCGCTCACCGCCGGGAACGGCGACGTCTTCACGACCGACGGCGCGTCGATCGTGGCCGGCGTGCACGACCCGCTCCCCGTCGTGCAGGCGAGCGCCGCGCCGTACGGCGACGCGCTCTGCCGGGAGCCGGCCCCCGCCGGCACCTTCGACGGGAAGATCGTGGTGTGCGTGCGCGGCGAGAACGCCCGCGTGCTCAAGGGATACAACGTCGCGCAGGGCGGCGCGGCCGGCATGATCCTGGTCAACCCGTCGCTCGCCGACGTCGCCACCGACAACCACTTCCTGCCCGCCGTGCACGTGGCGGACGGGACGGACCTGCTGGCCTTCCTCGGCGCGCACCCCGACGTCAGCGGGTCGTTCACCGACGGCGCGCCGGCCCAGGGCCAGGGCGACGTCATGGCGGCGTTCAGCTCCCGCGGGCCGGCCGGCCCGTTCGTCAAGCCGGACGTCACCGCGCCGGGCGTGCAGATCCTCGCGGCCATGACCCCGACCCCGATGACCCCCGAGGGCGGCCCGGCCGGGGAGTACTACCAGGCCATCGCGGGCACCTCGATGTCGTCGCCGCACATCGCCGGCGTCGGCCTGCTGCTCAAGGCCGTGCACCCCGACTGGACGCCGGGGCAGATCAAGTCCGCCATCATGACCCAGGCCACCACCGACGTGGTCAAGGAGGACCTGACCACGCCCGCCGACCCGTTCGACATGGGCGCCGGGCGCGTCGACGTCGCCGCGTCCCTGAACCCGCCCGTGACGATCTCGGACACCACGGCGAACTTCGCCGCGCTGGCCGCCGACCCCGTGCACGCGGTGGACCTCAACATCCCGTCGGTCAACGCGCCGACCCTGCCGGGCCGGGTCACCACCACCCGCACCCTGCAGAACACGTCGGGCCGCACGATCGTCGTCCGCCCGAAGGCCGAGGCCCCGGACGGCTCGAGGATCACGGTGAAGCCGGGCGTGGCGACGGTGCGCGCCGGCGGGAGCGTGTCGTTCGACATCACGATCACGGACACCTCGGCGAGCGGCGAGCAGAAGTTCGGCGCGGTCACGTTTCGCACCCCGCGGGGCGACGCGCGGATCCCCGTGGCGTTCGTCCCCACCCAGGGCAACGTGACCCTGGACCAGTCGTGCGACGAGGCGTCGATCCGGGCGAAGCAGGACGTCACGTGCACCGTGACTGCCACGAACCTGTCGTTCAACGACCAGTCCGTGACGTCCACGACCACCGGCAAGGGCGCCCTCCAGGGCTCGCGCACCGTGACCGCGACGCTCAGCGGAGCCGAGCTGGGCGTGCCGGGCGTGGCCGACGTGCCCGACGGGTCCCCCGCCGGCTACCTCGACCTGGCGGCGTTCGGGATCGCCCCGACGTCCGTGGGCGACGAGTCGGTCGTCAACTTCACGGTGCCGGCGTTCGTCTACAACGGGCGCACGTACACGAGGGTCGCGGTGGACTCCAACGGCTACCTCGTGGCCGGGGGCGGCACGTCGCAGGACAACAACTGCTGCGACCTGCCGGGCGGCCCGTCGCCGGAACGCCCGAACGACGTCCTCGCGCCGTTCTGGACCGACCTCAACAGCGTGGCGGGCGACGGCACCGCCGCCGAGGGCGTCCGCGTCGGGTCGCTCACCGACGGGGTGAACAGCTGGCTCGTCTTCCAGTGGGACATGTACGTCTGGGGCACCCAGGACGCTCGCACCTTCCAGGTGTGGGTCGGCACCAACGGCACCCAGGACGTCTCGTTCACCTACCCCGGGCCCATGGCGGACCCGGCCGGTCAGGCGTTCCTCGTCGGGGCGGAGAACGCCGCCGGCGCGGGCGACATGGTCGCCGAGCTGCCCGACGGCACGGACAAGGTGGTCACGTCGACCGACCCGACCCCGGGCGGCACGCTCACCTACGACGTCACACTGCGTGGCGCACGACCCGGTGACGGCGTCGTGCACACGGAGCTCGTCGCCGACGAGGTGCCGGGCGTGACGGTCGTCGACACCCCCGTGAGGGTGACGCCGCCGAAGAAGCACTGACGGCGGCGGTCGGCAGCGGCCGGCGGCGAGGTGGGGGGACAATGGTCCCGTGCAGTGCCCCCACTTCGACGCCGGCCGCTGCCACTCGTGCACCCTCCTCGCGACGCCGTACCCCACGCAGGTCGCCGAGAAGGAGGCGCACGTGCGGGCCCTGCTCGCCGACGACGGCGTGGCGTGGCTGCCCGCCGTGACCGGCCCCGAGTCCGGGTTCCGCAACAAGGCCAAGATGGTGGTCAGCGGCACCGTGGAGGAGCCGGTGCTCGGCATCCTCGGCTCCGCGGCCGGGCCGTTCGCCGGCCAGGGAATCGACCTCACGGACTGCGGCCTCTACCCGCCCGCCCTTCAGGACGCGTTCCCCGCGCTCGCCGGGCTGGTCACGCGAGCGCGCCTGCAGCCCTACGACGCGACGTCGCCGTCGCGCGGCGCCCGCCGCCGCGAGACCCCGCGGGAGTCGGCGTGGCGCGGGGAGCTCAAGCACGTGCTCGTCACCCTGTCCGCCGACGGGGAGCTCATGGTCCGGTTCGTGCTGCGCAGCCAGGAGCCCGTCGCCCGACTCCGCAAGCACCTGCCTTGGCTGCTGGCCGAGCTGCCGCAGGTCGCGGTGGTGAGCGTCAACGTGCAGCCCGCGCACGCGGCCGTCCTCGAGGGCGAGCAGGAGATCGTGCTCACCGAGCGGCAGGCGCTGCCCATGCGGCTCGACGGGATCACCCTGCACCTGCGCCCGCAGAGCTTCTTCCAGACCAACACCGCCGTCGCCACCGCCCTGTACGCGCAGGCCCGCGAGTGGGTCGACGAGGTCGCGCCCGCGTCGCTGTGGGACCTGTACTGCGGCGTCGGCGGGTTCGCGCTGCACTGCGCGGCGCCGGGCCGCGCCGTCACCGGCATCGAGATCTCCGCGGAGGCGATCGCCAGCGCCACCACGACGCGGGACGAGCTCGCCCACCTGCCCGCGGACGCCGCCGTCGGCGCCCGCGACGCGGCGTGGTGGGCCGACGCCGTCCGCGACGTGCGGTTCGCCGCCGGGGACGCGACGACGTTCGCCCGCGACGGCGGGGCGCCCGCCCCCGAGCTGGTCGTGGTCAACCCGCCCCGGCGCGGCATCGGCGCCGACCTGTCGCGCTGGCTGGAGGCCTCCGACGCCACGCACGTGCTCTACTCCAGCTGCAACGCCGTGACCCTCGCCGAGGACCTGGCCCGCATGCCTTCCCTGCGGCCGCGGCGCGCCCGCCTGCTCGACATGTTCCCGCAGACCGGGCACTACGAGGTGCTCGTGCTGCTCGAACGGGCGGCCGCGGCCGCCTGAGCGAGGGCGGTCCCGGACGACCCGACCTGGCGTGCCGGGTCAGCAGGTCTGCAGCCAGCCCGGCCAGATACCGGTGCGCACCAGGGAGACCGACGGCGCGACGTCGGCCGGGGCATCCACCGTCACGTCGACCGTGGCGGCCTGGTAGTGCCGCGACGAGACGTACCAGCTGCCGTCACGGCACTCTCGCGCGCGCAGCCAGCCCCGCGACGTCGCGACGGAGACGACGTCCACCTCGTCCTGGTCCGGCGTCACGCGGAAGACACCGCGCAGCCCCGGCAGGTCCGCCTTGACGGTGGACCGCACCGGGTCCGGGTCCGGCGTCGGGGTGGGCGTCGGTGTGGGTGTCGTCGTCGGCTTCGACGTGGGGGTCGAGGTGGGGGTCGACGTCGGCGTGGGCTCGCCCGTCGGCGACGTCGTCGGGCTCGGGTCGGCCGTCGGCGTGGTGGTGGGCGTCGTCGGCGAGGTGGTCGACGGCGAGCTGGGCGTCGTCGTGCCCGGCGTCGTCGGCGGCGTGGTGCCCGGCGTCGCGGGCGTCGTCGTGCCCGGAGTGGTGTCCGGCGTGGTCGGCGGCGTCGTGGCCGGGGCGGTGGGCCCGGCGTCTCCGGGGTGCGCGGTCTCGCCGGCCGGGGGCGGGTCCTCGGGCACGGTGGTGGCGTCGGGCTCCGGGTCGGCCGGGGCCGCGGGCGTCGCCGCGCTGCCGGGCGCGGCGGCCTCGACCGAGGACGTCGGGGTCGGCGCGACCGGACCGGCGGCGGGGGAGCCCCCGCCGCCGCCGGCGAGCACGACGGCGGTGGCGACTGCCGCCACGGCCACCCCCGCGACGGTGCCGGCGGCGATCAGTCCGCCCTTGCCGAGGTGGGCGAGCTCGAGGACGGCCGCCTTGGCCCACCCGGCCACGACGGCGAACGCGGCGCCGACCGGGCCCGACCAGGCGAGCACCCCGGCGCCGGCCGTGCCGGCGCCGAGCGCGCCCACGACCAGGGGGGCGCTGCCCGCGACCGTGCCCGCAGCCGTCCCCGCCAGGAGGAGGGGGCCGGCGTCGCGCACGGCCCAGCCCGTCTCGCGGACGTCGATGAAGGCGCGCATGCAGCCCTGGCAGGCGAACAGGTGCGCCTCCAGCACCGTGCGCCGCACGGGCGAGAGCCGGTGGCGCACGTAGGAGTGCAGGGACCGACGCGTGTCCAGGCAGCCGGGCGGGCAGGCGCGGGCGTGCGCGGCCGCGAACGCCGCGGCCAGCCGCTCCTCCGCACGCCGCAGCCGGTGCAGCACCGCGCGGGCGTGCACGCCCAGCTCGGCGGCGATCGCGGCGGCCTCGCGGCCCAGCACGTGCCGGTCCCACAGCAGCTGCTGGTCGTCGAACGGCAGGGTGGCGAGCACGGTGCGCAGCACGGACGGGTCCACGCTCCCGGCGGCGCCCGGCCCGTCGGCGCGGCCCTCCGCCGTCGCGGCCTCGCGCATCCGCGCGATCGCGTCGTCGACGGCTGCCCGGCCCGCGGGCGCGTCGCCGTCGTGCGTCGTGGTCACGCAGCGCCCTCGTTCCTGCCGATCCGTGTGCGGTCCCGGCGCGGTCCCGGGCCCGTCGCCGGGGGACATGATCGCAGCGTCGTGCGGGGCGATGGCAAATCCCCTGGCGGCGATGCTGCCCGGCGGATCTTCTACTCGGGTTCCCCGGTCGTCGTGGGGTCGTCGGTGGGCGTCGGCTCGGTGGGCGTCGGCTCCGTCGTCGTCGGGTCGGGCGTCGGCTCGTCGGTCGGGGCGGTGGTCGTCGGGTCGGGGTCCGGCTCCGCGGGGGGCTCGGTGGTGCGGTCCGGCGTCGGCGTGCTCGTCGTCGGCGTGGTGCGCGTGGGCCGCGGCGTGGACGCGGGCGAGGTGGGCGTGGAGGTCGTCGGCGCCGAGGTGGTGCTGTCGTCGGCCGGCTCGACGACGGTGTCGCCGTCGAGGCCCGGGTCGGCCGCCTCCTCGGTCGGCGTCGGGGTCGCCGACGGGTCGCCGGTCGACTCCTCCGGGGTCGCGCCCGACGGGCCCGGCTCCGTCGCCCCGGGCCCGGAGGTCGCGCCGGGGGACGCCGGGAGCTCCGTCCGGGCCAGCGGCGTCGTCGACGACGGCGTGGGGGTCGGCAGCTCCGGCCCCTCCCCGCCGCCGCCGAGCGCGACCGCGACGGCCGCGACGGTGCCCGCGGCCAGGGTGCCGGCGGCGATGAGCCACGCCCGGCGGCCGTTCACCGACCGCGCGCCCGGCCGCCGCTCCCCCGGCAGGTCCGCGGCGAGCGGGGCGGCCGAGGCGGCATTGCCCGCGACCGCCGCCGGGCCGGCGTCGCGCAGCGCCCAGGCGGGGTCCCGCACGTCCACGACGGCGCGCAGGCAGCCCACGCACCCGACGAGGTGGTCCTCCAGCTCCGTCGCGCGGGCGGGGGCGAGGCGGCGGTGCGCGTAGTCGTCCAGGGCGAGGCGGGTGTCGCGGCAGCCCGGCGGGCAGTCGTGGGCGTGGGCGGCGGCGAGCGCGGCGCCCAGGCGTTCCTCGGCCCGCGCGAGGTGACGCTCCACCGCGCGCTGCGAGGACCCGTGCGCGCTCGCGAGGACGCTCGTCGCCTGGCGACGCAGGTGCCGGTCGCGCAGCAGGCCCTGGTCGTCGGGCGGCAGGGTCGCGAGCGCCGCGCGCAGGACGTCGGGGTCCGCGGTGCCGGCGGCGCCGGGCCCGCCCCCGCGGCCCGCCGCGGCGTCGACGAGGCGGATCCTGCGGATCGCGTCGTCGGCGACGCCGTGGTGCACGGGCGCGTCGTCGCCGTGGCTCGCGCTCACGAGGCGCCCCCGTCCCTGGTTCCTGAGCTGTCGGCGCGCCCCCCCTGGTCCGCGCTCGCGGGTCATGATGGCAGCGAACCGCGGGCGGAGGCCACCCTCGTCCACCACGACCGCCGAGGGCCGCGCCCGGAGGGACGGGCGCGGCCCCCGTGCTGGCGGGGTGCTGGCGGGGTGCGAGCGGTGCGACGGCTCAGGCGCGGGCGGGCGCGAGCGCCTCCACGTGGCCACGGCCGGCCAGGCCCATGAGGCGGTCCAGGGCGTGCATCTCGTCGGCGCGGTCGTCCTCCTGCGCCGCGGTGACCAGGGAGAACAGGTCCTTCGGGTCGTCCGGCTCGGCCACCATGTCGAGGTGCTGCAGCAGGCCGGCGGGCACGTCGTCGCGCACGAACCGCAGCGCGGTCCAGTCCTCCACCGCGAAGCCGACGGAGTCGAAGACGGTGACGGTCTGCTCGTCGGGGGCGCTGCGGTCGCCCGCGTGCCGGGTGAACGCCCCGCCCGGGCCCGCGGTGGCGGGGGCGCCGCGGCGGCCGTCCCGCCGTCCGGCCACGACCTCCCACAGCTCCGTGACGGCGAGGTCGGGAGTCTGCTGGATCTCGCCCTCGATCCGCGTCTGCGGCTCGTACTCGACGTACACGTCGGCGGCGCGCAGGATCGCGGGGTCCAGCTCCGTCTTGCCGGGGCAGTCGCCGCCGATGGCGTTGACGTGCACGCCCGGGCGGGCGAGGCGGAACACCATGTCGTGCGTGAGCACCGTCGCGTTCGCCTTGTCCGCCGTGCAGGTGGTGATGACGTCGGCGCCGGTGACGGCGTCCTCCCCGCTGCCCGCCTCGTGCACCTCGAACCCGAGGGCGCGCGCGTGCCGGGCGAGCTTGGCCTGCGCGCCCGGGTCGGTGTCCCAGACGCGCAGGTGCGTGATGCCGAGCGCCGCCCGCATGCCCAGCGCCTGGAACTCCGACTGGGAGCCCGCCCCGATCAGGGCGAGGGTCCGCGAGCCGGCGCGCGCCAGGTGGCGGGCCGCGAGGGCCGACGTCGCCGCCGTCCGCAGCGCGGTGAGCAGCGTCATCTCGGCGAGGAACGTGGGGTAGCCGTTGTGCACATCGGCGAGGACGCCGAACGCGGTGACGGTCTGGTAGCCGCGGGCCGGGTTGCGCGGGTGGCCGTTGACGAACTTGAAGCCGTAGGTGGCGTCGTCGGACGTCGGCATGAGCTCGATGACGCCGTCGCGCGAGTGCGACGCGATCCGCGGCCGCTTGTCGAGGTCCGGCCAGCGGGCGAAGTCGGCGGCGAGCGCGTCCACGAGGCGGCCGACGACGGCCTCGGGGCCGCGGTGCGCCACCCAGCGGGCGGTGGACGCGACGTCGAGGAACGGGACCGTGGTCATGCGCGGGCCTCCGGGTTCGTCGTGGTGGTCGTCGTGGTGGTCGGGGCGGGGCGCAGCTCGAGGGTGCAGCACTTCACGGAGCCGCCGCCCTTGAGCAGCTCGGACAGGTCGACGCCCACGGGCTCGAAGCCGCGCTCACGCAGCCGGGCGTGCATGCCGGTGGCGCGGTCGGTGAGGAAGACGTGGCGGCCGTCGGACACGGCGTTGAGGCCGAGCACGGCGGCGTCCTCGGGCGTGGCGAGGATCGCGTCCGGGTAGCGCTCCGCGAGCACCGCCCGCGACGCGGGGGTGAACGCCTCGGGGAGGTAGGCGATCGTGGCGGGCGCGGTGCCGGCGTCGAGCACGGCCAGCGCGGTGTCGAGGTGGTAGTAGCGCGGGTCGACGAGCTCCAGGGTCACGACCTCGACGCCGAGCAGTGCGGCCACCTCGGCGTGCGCCGCGCGGGAGGTGCGGAAGCCGGTGCCGGCCAGCATGACGTCGCCGGCGAGCAGCAGGTCGCCCTCTCCCTCGTTCTGCTCCGCGGCCTGGCCGAGGCTGGTGACGCCGTCGCCCGCGGCGGCGAGCCACCTCTCGTAGGCGACGCCCTCCGGACGCCGCTCCGGGTACGTGAACCGGGCCGCGAGCGCGCGGCCGCCCACCACGACGCCACCGTTGGCCGCGTACACCATGTCGGGGAGCCCGGGCACGGCGTCGATCACCTCGACCCGGTGCCCGTAGGCCTCGTACGTCGCCCGCAGGTGCTCCCACTGGGCGAGGGCGCGGCCGGTGTCGACCGGCACGCCGAGGTCCATCCAGGGGTTGATCTCGTAGACCACGTCGAAGTACGTGGGCGGGCACATGAGGAAGCGGCGCGGGGTCGCCGTGCGCTCCTCGGGCTGGGGAACCGTGGCCGACGTCGTCGTCGGGGTGAGGGCCGTCATGTCCGGGACGCTAGGGCCGCGGACGTTGTGCCGGACGGGCGATCCGTTGCGCGTCCCGGGAGCAGACCTGGCGGATCGTGCGCGCGGGCTGAAGAATCCGAGGTATGGACGCGCTGAACCGCCGCATCGTCGGGCACCTGCTTCGCGACGGCCGCGCGACCTACGCCGACATCGGCGCCGACGTGGGCCTGTCCGCGCCCGCAGTGAAGCGGCGCGTGGACGTCATGCTGGCGCGCGGCGAGATCACCGGGTTCACGGTGCGGGTGGCGCCCGAGGAGCTCGGCTGGGGCGTCGAGGCGTACGTCGAGCTGTTCTGCCGCGGCAACGTCTCGCCCGCCACGCTGCGCCGCGACCTGGCGACCATCCCGGAGATCGTGCGGGTCGACACCGTCACCGGCGAGGCCGACGCGATGGTGCAGATCATGGCGGGTGGCATGGCCGACGTGGAGCGCACCGTGGAGGCCATCCGCGCCAGCGCCCGCGTGGACAAGACCCGCACGTCGCTGGTCATGACGCGCGTCATCGACCGGCCGCCGCGCCCCGGATCCCCCGCCGCCGAGCCCGGCGCCGGCTCCCCGGCGGCGATCGCGCCGGCGCCCACGAGCGAGGCGTGACGTGCGGGCGCCGCGGCGCGTCGCCGGCCTGCTGGCCGCGGCCGCCCTGGCGCTCGCCGGGGCGTGCACCGCGTCCGACGGGGCCGACGGGTCCGACACCCTGCCCGACGGCGTCGCCGGGCACCTGACCGCAGAGCTGCGCCAGGAGCGCACCCAGTACGCCGACCGGCGCGCCGTGGTGCACGTGACGAACGGCTCGGGCAGCACGGTGACGCTGCTCGGCGGCGCCCTCGATGCGCCCGGCTACGGCCCGAGCAGCCCCGACGGCCACCACCGCCCGCGCACGCTCGCTCCCGGCGCAGGCCGCGACGTGCGCATCCGGCTGGGCGACGTCGACTGCGACGCCGCCGCGCCCGAGCGGCTGTCCGGCGCGGACGCCCAGACCATCCCGGTCGCGACGGCAACCGTCCGGCTCGCGCCCGGCGAGGCGGACGACGACGCGGGCCCGGGCGACGGCTCGGGGACCGAGGTCGTGCTGGACGTCACCGACCCGCTCGCGCGCCTCGCCGCCGTGCACGCGGAGACGTGCGCCGAGCAGCTCGTCGCCTCCGGCCTCACGCTGCGCGTCATCGACGTCCGCGCCGCGCGGGTCCGTACGCCCGACGGCGTCGCCGACGGTGGGCGCGTCACCCTCGCCGCCGACCCCGTACCCGGCGGCCCCGACGTCCGCCTGCTGCAGGTCGCGGGCACCACCCTGCTCTCCCCCGCCGCCGGGCACGCCTGGTTGGGCGACGACCTGACCCCCGACGCCGACGGCCGCGTCGTCCTCGAGCTCGTGCCCGCCCGCTGCGACCCGCACGTCGTCGCCGAGGACAAGCGCGGAACGTTCCTGCCCGTGCACGCCGAGGTGGACAGGCAGCGGCAGCCGGAGATCTACGTGCCCATGACCGACGCGCAGCGCGCCGCGACCTACGACCTCGTGCACGACGCCTGCGGCTGGGACTAGCGCCTCCGCGACCCCGGAGACGACCCGAGGTGGGCCGGTCCGCTCGGACCGACCCACCTCGGGCGGTGGTGGTGTTGGTGTCAGCCGCGGCCGGGCTTGCCGCTCGCGGTGACGTCGATGCTGGAGGTGGCGCTGGCCGCCTCGGTCGCGGCGTCGCCGGAGTAGCGCACCTCGACCTTCACGGTGCCCTTGTCGAACGGCCCGACGACGAGCGTCGCGGCGCCGTCGGCGAGGTCGGCGCTGTCGAGCACGCGGCCGCCGACGACGGCCTCGACGGTGCCGGTCGGGGTGGCGCCGGTCGGGGTGGCGCCGGCCGACGCGACGGTGACGTCGAGACGGGCGCGGTCCTTCTTGTGCTTGATGACCTGCGGGCCGTCGACGGTCACCGTCGCGGCGTTCTTCGCCACCTCGATCGGCACGGTCACCTCGGTGCCGGTCGCGGCGCCCGTGAGGGTGAGGGCGGTGGCGCCGGTCGGGGCGTCGGCCGGGAGCTGCACGGACACGGTCGCGGTGCCGATCGTGTCGTCGGGCGTGGTGCCCGCGGCGGTGGTCACGGCGGCGGTGCCGAGCACCGTGTCGCCGAGCGAGACGGTGAGCTCGGGGTCGGTGACGTCGCCGGGCGCCGACATCGACCAGGAGGAGACGTCGAAGGAGACGGTCGCGCCCGGGGTGTACGCCTCGGGGGCGTCGGCCGGGAACGAGACGCCGACCGCGCGCTGGCTCGGGTCGACGGCGAGCGCGCCGTCGGCCGTGTGCGAGGCCATGTAGTCGACGAACGCCGCCAGGTCGGCCTTGCCGGTGTCGCGGGCGCCGGAGCCGTCCGCGAACGCGCGGAAGTTGTCGCCGCCCGAGGCGAGGAACGAGTTCACCGTGACGGAGTACGACGCGGCCGGGTCCAGCGCCACGCCGTCGAGCCACATGCCGGTGATGCGGTCGCCCTCGGGGCGGCTCGCGTCGAAGGTGGAGGTGAACCCCTCGGAGACGCCGAGGCGCAGGAACGGGCGCGACGGCACGTTGCCGTCCTTGTCGCGCTGCCACTGCTGCTCCAGGACGGTCTTGATCTGCGCGCCCGTGAGGCGCATGTTGACGAGCGTGTTGGCGAACGGCTGCACGGCCGCCGCCTGCTTGTACGTGAGGGTGCGCGGGAAGGCGCCGGTGCCGGTGCCCACCATGTCGGCGCGCAGGCCGCCCGGGTTCATGAACGCGATCTGCGCCGCGCCGGACTCCGGGGCCTCCGTGGCCCACCGCTGCACCTCGGCGACGAGGTTGCCGAGCGTGGACTCGCCGCCGCGGTTCTCCGCGCCGGACGACAGCTTGGCCCGGTTGAAGGCCCCGCCGATCTGGCCCAGCGGCTCCGCGCCGAGCACGTCGGCCTCGGCGACGGCGTCCGACACGATCGACGTGACGGCCGGGTCGGCCGGGTAGTTGCCCGCCAGCGGCAGGACCGCCGTCGTCACGCCGGCGACCTCGCCGGTCGCGGCGTCCACCGAGTAGTTGAGCTGGTTGAGGTTGTAGCCGTACTGGCCCGCGGAGACGACGGGGCGCTCCGTCACGGCGCGCCCGGCCCACTCGGCCACGGGGAACTTGCAGTCGTAGGCGAGGTGCGTGTGCCCGGAGACGATCGCGTCGACCTCGGGGCTGACGTCGTTGACGATGTCCGCGAACGCGTTGTCCGCCGTCGGCATCGCGGCGCAGCTCGTCGACTCCGCGCCCTCGTGCACCAGCATGACGACGACGTCGGCGCCCTCGGCCTTGAGGTCGTCGGCCTCCGCGTTCACGGAGTCGACGATGCCGCGCACGTCGACGTCCGCGATGCCGGCCGGGCTGACGAGCGCCGGCAGCTCCTCGGTGACGGCACCGACGAAGCCGACCTGCACGTCGCCGAAGTCCTTGATCCACGTGGCCGGGACGGCGTCGTCGCCCGTCGCCTTGACCTTGAGGTTCGCCGCGACGTACTGCCACTGCGCGCCGCCGTACGGGTTCGTCTCGGCGTCGTAGGGCGCCATGACGCGGTTCAGGAGGTCGTCGTAGCCCTGGTCGAGCTCGTGGTTGCCGACGGCCGACACGTCGAGGCCCGCCTCGTTGAGGGCGTCGATCGTGGGCTTGTCGTGCTGGATGAACGACTCGAACGTCGAGGCGCCGATGAGGTCGCCCGCCGCCGCGAAGACGGTGTTCGGGTTCTCGGCGCGCAGCTGCTTCACCGCGCCGGAGAGCACGGCGGCGCCGGCCTCGGTGCCGTTCGCCTGGATGCGGCCGTGGAAGTCGTTGGTGGCGAGGATCTGGACGTCGACGATCGGGTCGGCGCTGGCGGACACGGCGCCGGCGGTCGCGATCCCCGCGAAGGCGAGGGTGGCGCACGCGACGCCGGCGGTCCGCCGGCGAGCGAGGGGACGGAGGATTGGCATGGGTGCTCCCTGATGTGCGGAGATACCTGTGCGGCGGTATCGGTGCCGAGGTATCAGTGGCACCGTAGCGGCGTCCGGCGACGCCGTCGTGGCTACCCGGGTAACGATCAGGAAACCGTGGCGTCCTCGCTGGTGGCGCCCGCCGGGGCCGGGGCGACGACCTGCTCGACGGCCGGCTCGCTCAGGTGGCCCGTGCGCCGCAGCCACCACTCGGCGAGGAGTGTCGTCAGGGGCGGGACGGCGGCGGCGAGCGCCACCAGCGTGCGGAACCACCCCCAGCGCAGCCGCACCGCGGCGACGAGCGCGACCACCACGTACGCCAGGAACGCCGCGCCGTGCAGCCGGCCGAACAGCCAGACGCCCGCGTCCGTCGTCTCGGTGACGTACTTGAGGTACATCCCGACGAGCAGGCCCGCCCAGGTGAACGCCTCGATCACGGCGATCACGGCGTACACGCGGCCGGTGCGGGATAGGGGCTGGCGGGTGGGCGTCGGGGACGCGGCGGGCATGGCGGACCTCTCGGGCGGTGCGGGACGGCGGTGCGCTCAGTCTGCCCGACGTGCGCCGTCGTCCCGCCCGAGGAGGTGACAGCCCGTCGGCACCGCTCGGCGCGGCGTGTTCGGGGCCGGGTCAGGCCAGCGGGCCGAGGGCCGCGCGCCGGTCGGTCCCGGCGAGCGCGGCAGCGAGGGCGGGCGAGTCGAGCACGTCGACCAGCCGCTTCTCCTCGTACCGGAAGTGCGTCTCCATGACGGCGTCGATGCCGTCGAGGTGCCGCTCCAGGGTGACGGCGTCGGCCTCCGCGTCGACGGCGCGGGCCAGGTCGCCCAGCAGGTGGTCGAGCATCGCGTGGTCGCGCTGCAGCTCGTCGACGACGTCCGCGAGGTCGGGGCGCAGCTCCAGCAGGGTGGTGAAGACGCTGGTGTCCTCGCCGCGGTGGTGGCCCTCCAGCGCCTGGCAGAAGCCGTGGCAGTACAGGCCGAGCCGGCGGCGCGGGTCGGGCGACGGGGCCGCTGCGCCGTCGTCGACGGCGTGGGCAGCGGTGTCGTCGGCGCTGTCGTCGGCGGAGGGGGCCACGGCCTCGCGCGCCAGCTCCAGCGCGTCGCGCAGCCGGGCGTGGACGGAGCGCAGCTCCTGGCCCCAGGCGACGAGGCGGGCGGCGTCGGACGACGTGCCGGCGGGGGTGGACGGGGTGGGCGGGTTCGGGTGCTCGGGGTGCGGGAGGATCACGATGCGGCCGAACCTAGCAGCGGCACCCAGCAGCGGCACCCAGCAGCGGCACCGCCCGGGGGTACGGTGACGGCCGTGCCCGACACCCTCCCCGCCGCCGACCGTTCCGCAGACCACCCCGCCGTCCACCACATGGCTCCCGACCACACCCCCCTCATCGGGGCGCCCGACGACGACCTGCTGCACGTCATGAGCTTCAACGTGCGCTGCGCCATCGACGACACGCTGCCCGGCACGCCCGACCACTGGCCCGACCGCGCGCCGCTCGTCACCGAGCTGCTGGCCCGCGAGCGCCCGATGCTCCTCGGCGTCCAGGAGGCGCGCTTCGCCCAGCTCCAGGCCGTCACGGGCGCGCTGGGCGACGACTACCGGTGGGTGGGGCACGGCCGCGAGGGCGGCGCCGCCGGCGAGCACTCGGCGATCGTGTACGACGCGCGCCGGCTCGAGCTGCTGTGGTGGGACCAGTACTGGCTGTCGGACACGCCGCGGCTCGCGGGCTCCACCTGGGACCACCTGTACCCGCGGGTGGTCACCTGGGCGCGGTTCCGTGACGGGCGCACGGGCCGCGAGCTGCTGCATGTGAACTCCCACCTCGACCACGAGTCCGACGACGCCCGGGAGCGCGGCGCGCGGGTGGTGCGCGCCGAGATCGAGGCCGCGGGCCTGCCGGCCGTGTTCACCGCGGACACCAACGCCCCCGCGGGCGCCTCCTCCCCCTACGACGTGCTCGTCACCGAGGGTGGCCTGCTCGACACCTGGCTGGACGCGGCCGACCGCCACGGGCCCGACGTCGGGACGTTCCCCGACTACGGCACGCCGCAGCCCGGCGCCGAGCGCATCGACTGGATCCTCACCACCCCGGACAGCGAGGTGCACGCCGCGGCCATCAACACCTGGACGAGGGACGGCCGCTGGCCCAGCGACCACACGCCCGTGCAGGCGCTGCTGCGCCTGGGCTGACCTGCCGCGCGACCGTGGCCCGGCGGAGGAACCGCCTGGTCACGGCGCCGTCGTCCGCCGTCCACCTGGCGTCCGCCGGGCGGTCACGCGCGACCGATGGGATGGTCGGGCAACGGCCACCCCGGGCCGCCCACCCTCTGGAGGACGACATGGACCACCGCAGCTCCGCCGCCCCCACCGGCATCACCCGACGCAGCGCCCTCACGGCCGCCGGCGCCCTCGGCGCGCTCGGCGTCACCGGCGCCCTCGCCGCCCCGGGTGCCGCCGCCACGACCGCCACCCGCCGGGGCGAGGGCGCGCTGATCGGCCCCGCCAAGGGGACGACGCTGCACGCGATGAGCTTCAACATCCGGCTGGACCGCGAGGACGCCACGCACCCCGGCGAGCCCGACCACTGGCCCGACCGGGCACCCCTCGTGTCGGAGCTCCTCGCGCTGGAGCAGCCCACGATCCTCGGCGTGCAGGAGGCCGAGTTCCAGCAGCTCGCCGCCGTCGAGCGAGGGCTGGGCAAGCACTACCGCACGGTGGGCTACGGGCGGTCGGGCGGCGCCGACGGCGAGTACTCGGCGATCTTCTACGACGCTCGCCGGCTCACGCTGCTGTGGTGGGACCAGTTCTGGCTGTCCGACACCCCCGACGTCATCGGCTCCGCCACGTGGGGCAACACGGTGACCCGCATCGTCACCTGGGCCCGGTTCCGCGACGAGCGCACCGGCACCGAGCTCGTGCACGTCAACTCGCACTTCGACCACCAGTCGGAGCACGCCCGCGTGCGCAGCGCCGAGGTGGTGCGCGACCTGGTCGCCGGGTTCGGCCTGCCCGTCGTCTTCACCGCCGACTGCAACGCCCCCGCCGGCCGGTCCGCGCCGTACGGCGTGCTCGTCACCGACGGCGGGCTGCTCGACACGTGGACGTCCGCCGACCGGCGGCTCACCCCCGACGTCGGGACGTTCCCCAACTACGGCGCCCCCGTGCCGGGCAACGACCGCATCGACTGGATCCTCGCCACCGGCGGCGCCGACGTGCTCGCCGCGACCATCAACACCTGGACGAAGGACGGCCGCTGGCCCAGCGACCACACGCCCGTGCAGACGCTGCTGCGCCTCCCCTGACGCGGGTTCGCCCGGTGCCGCCGCGGCCGATGAGTCCGGCGGCCCGGGGGCGTCCACCCGTGCATGACACCCGCGACGACAGCTGACGTCGGCCCCGCCGACGGCGACGCCCTCGGCCCGGAGCGGTTCGCCGTGGACGGCGACCTGCGGCTCTGCTACCAGGCCGTCGGGGACCCCGCCGACCCGACGGTGCTGCTGGTGGGCGGCGTCGCGTCGTCGATGGACTGGTGGCCCGCCGACCTGTGCGCGGCGCTCGCGGCCCGGGGGCGGTACGTCGTGCGCTACGACCACCGCGACACCGGCCGGTCGACCACGTGCCCGCCCGGCGCGCCGGACTACACGGGCCGCGACCTCACCGAGGACGCGCTGCGGGTGCTCGACGACCTGGGCGTGCACCGGGCGCACCTGGTGGGCCTGTCGATGGGCGGCGTCATCGCCCAGGAGCTCGCGCTCGAGCACCCGGACCGCGTCGCGGGGCTCACGCTGGTCGCCACGAGCCGCGCCGTCCGCGGCCCTGGCGACGCGGACCTCCCGCCGTCGGTGCCCGAGCTGCACGGCCTCTGGGACGGACCCACCCCCGACCCGACGGACACGGCCGCGCTGGTCGACGCCGCCGTCGCGGAGGACCGCGCGCTCACTGGCCGGGGCGACTTCGACGAGGCGCGCACCCGCGCCGTCGCGACCCGCGCCGTCGCACGCTCCCTCGACCCGACCGCCGGGACGAACCACTTCGCCGCGGAGCCCGGCGAACCGTTCGCCGGCACGCTCGCCGACCTCCGCGTGCCCACGCTGGTCGTGCACGGCACCGAGGACCCGCTCTTCCCCGGGCACGGCGCCGCGCTCGCGGCCGAGATCCCCGGCGCGCGGCTGCTGCTGCTCGACGGCGTGGGCCACCAGTCCCCGCCGCCGTCGTCGTGGGACGTGCTGCTGCCCGCCCTGGTCGAGCACACCCGGGAGCGCGCGGGCGGGTAGCAGGAGCAAGATGGGCGTCATGTCCTCCTTCTCCCTCACCGCCTGGGGCCACGCCGGCCTCCGCCTCGAGCGCGACGAGCGCGCGCTCGTCATCGACCCCGGCACGTTCACCGACCCGCGCGTCCTGGACGGCGCCGATGCCGTGCTCGTCACCCACGAGCACGTCGACCATGTGGACGTGCCGCGACTGGTCCCCGTCCTGACCGCCGGCCCCGGGCCGGACGTGTGGGGCCCGCAGCCCGTCGTCGACCTGCTGGCCGAGGCGGGCGCGCCCGCCGACCGGCTGCACGCCGTCGCCGGCGGGGACGCGTTCGACGCGGCCGGGTTCGCCGTCCGGGTGCTCGGCGAGCGGCACGCGACCATCCACCCGGACATGGCCCCGCCGGCCAACGTGGCCTACCTGGTGGACGGCGCGCTGCTGCACCCGGGCGACTCGTTCACCCCGCCGCCCGCGGGCACGCGCGTGGAGGTGCTGGCCCTGCCGGTGGCCGCGCCGTGGCTCAAGCTCGCGGAGTCGGTGGACTACGTGCGCCAGGTGGCGCCGCGCACCGCCGTCCCGATCCACGACGCGATCCTCAACGACGCCGGCAAGGCGCTCGTCGACCGGGTGGTCGGCGGCCTCGCCGACGGCGTCGCCTACCGCCGCCTCTCCCTCGGCGAGCCGCTGGAGGTCAGCCGCGGCTGAGCGGCAGGACGTCGGCCAGCGGCGCCTGGAGCTCCGCCAGGCCGCCGGCGGGGCGGAACCCGAGGGCCACGTTGATGGCGAGCATCGGCGCGTTGGTCTCGTTGTTCCACGTGGAGATCCGCCGCGTGGCCGGGCGCAGCCGCGTGTGCTCCCGCAGGTTCACGCCCTTGAGCAGCGTCCCGAGCCGGTGGCCGCGGTGCGCGGGCAGCACCACGGTGCTCTCCTGCTCGGTGAGCTCGGGCCGGTCGTGGGCGAACATCATCCGCGTCACCCCCGCGAGGGTGCCCGTGCCGACGTGCTCCGCGACGGTGACGAGGCCGGCCATGCCCCGGTCGGCCCGCTTCGCCTCCTCGTCGCGGATCCGGCGCGCGTCCCAGTGCTCGGCCTCCAGCGCGAGTCCGCCGTTCGGCTCGTCCTCGGACAGCTTCTGCTCCAGGGCGGCCAGCTGGTCGACCCACACCTCGGGCGCCGGCTCGAGCCAGGTGTGCAGGCGGTAGTCCTCCCCCGCGGCCGCTGCCGCACCCGCCACGATCTCGTCCACGACGGCGGCGGGCAGCGGGACGTCCAGCACCGACCGTCGGCTGACGAGCTCCAGCACCAGGCCCGCGCGCCGGGCGAAGCGCACGCCCGGGAGGTCGGCGGACACCCGGCCGTCGCCCTCGGCGGGCGTGAGCGCCGCGGGGTCGTCCGCGGCCGGCTCGGTGGCGAGCTCGACGACCGCGAGCACCGTGGCGCGGCCCTCCGTGAGCGCGACGCGCCGCAGCCGGTCCGCGACGGCGGAGCCGATGCCCCGCCCGCGGTGCGTCGGCAGGACGGCGACCCGCGCGATGACGAGGTGCCGGTTGTCGGTGACGGGCAGCAGCAGCACGCCGTGGCCGACGACGCGCGGCGTACCGCCCTCGTCGTCCTCCACGGCGACGAGCCGGTACCGCCGGGTGTGCTCCTGGTGGAGGTCGCCCGCCAGGAGGTCCAGGGCGCGCGGAGGCAGGTCGTCGTGGCCGAGGTCCGCGAGAGCGACGGCCCGCTCCAGCGCGGCGATGCCGTGGTAGGCCCAGGCCTGGGCCGAGTCGAGGCGGTCGGCGAGGGGTGGCTCGAGGAGGCGCCACGTCGGGGTGGCGGCGGGGGTGCTCATGCCCCCACGGTCCGCCGGGGGCGGGCGCCGCGCCACGCCTTTTCGGCCCGCTGCCGTCGCGGGCCGGGCGTCGTGCCGCGTAGGGTGCCTGACCGTGACGACCGAGACCCCCCTGCCGGTGACCACGGGCCGCCTGGTCCTGCGCGCGCACCGCGCGGAGGACCTCGAGCCGCTGCTCGCCTACTACGCCGACCCCACCGTGGCCCGCTACCTGCTCGAGGAGCCGTGGACGCCGGCCGTCGCGGAGGCGCAGCTCGCCAAGCGCCTCGCCCGCACCGCCATCGACGAGCCAGGCTCCGCCCTCGCGCTGGTCGTGGAGCACGACGGGGTGGTCGTCGGCGACGTCGCCCTGTGGACGACGGGCGACACGGTCTCCCGCGGCGAGATCGGCTGGGTCTTCCACCCCGACCACACCGGCCAGGGCTACGCGACGGAGGCGGTGCGCGCCGTCCTCGACCTCGCGTTCGACTTCTACCGGATGCACCGCGTGGTCGCGCAGCTCGACGCCCGCAACGAGGCGTCCGCCCGGCTCTGCGAGCGCGTGGGCATGCAGCGCGAGGGGCACCTCCGCGCCGACTGGTGGTCCAAGGGCGAGTGGACGGACACCCTCGTCTACGGGGTGCTGAAGGGCGACCGGGCCGCCTGACCCGCCGGGCGGTCCTGCCCCGCAGACAACCCCCGGCCGCCCGGGCGCGTCTATGAGGCGTGACACCACGACAAGGGCAGTGCCCATGACGAGCGAGGGCGCGATGCCGCGCCTCCACGAGACGAGCGACGAGCGGTTCGGGATCGTGACGGCGGGCACGTCCGCGGCGGAGCGCTTCACCGCGTTCGCCGCGGCGAGCACGCCGGCACTCTCCCGGATCGCCTACCTCCTGAGCGGCGACGAGCACCGCGCAGGAGACCTGGTCCAGCTCGCGCTGGAGCGGACCTACCGCGCCTGGGGGCGGGTCGAGGACGGCGACCCCTTCGCGTACGCGCGCCGCGTGATCGCCACGGCGCGCATCGACGGGTGGCGCCGCACGCGCCGCGACGTCCTCTCCGACCCCGCGGACCTGCGCCCGGCGCCCGTGCCCGACGGCACCCGCACCGTGCTGGACCGCGACCGGCTGGTCCGGGCGCTGCGACAGCTCCCGGAGGCGCAGCGACGTGTCGTCGTCCTGCGCCACCTGCTCGACCGCTCGGAGGCGCAGACCGCCGACGAGCTCGGGATCTCGGTCGGCTCGGTGAAGTCGAGCGGGTCCCGCGGCCTGACGCGCCTGCGGGAGCTGCTCGGGGCCGACGGCACCGACGACGAAGCGACACCGACGAGGAAGGGGACGGTCCGATGACCCTCCAGGACGATTTCGTGACCGAGCTCCGGCACGCGGCCGACGAGGTGGCCCCCGTCCCCGCGCTCGACGGAGCGACGATGGGCCGCCGTGCCGTGCGGCGCGTGCGGGCCCGTCGGGCGACCTTCGGCGGCGTCGGGGCGCTCGCCGCCGTGGGCGCCGTCGCCGGGGTGTGGCAGGTGGCGGCGCCGGCCGGCGTCGTGAGCCCGGCGTCCTCCGACGTCCCGGACGGGTGGACGCCGGTCGCCGTCGGCGGGGTGGCGCTCGCGGTGCCGCCCGGGCTCGAGCCCGGCGCCGCCGGGGTCTGGGAGGAGGGGCCGTCGAACGAGGGCGGGGACTTCGTGCAGGTGCAGCCGGCGCCGGACGCACCGCTCGCGCCGCCGGGGTCGGGGCTGACGCCCGTGGATGTCCGGGTCCCGGGGGCGGAGTCCGCCCGGTACGTCACCGAGCAGGACCACGACCCGACGGCCGTCCAGGACTTCGTCGGGAAGCTCCAGATCACCCTGGAGTCCGGCGAGGTGGTGCAGGTGACCCTGGTCTGGGTGGACGGCGCCGAGGGCGAGCGGGTGTTCTCCGACCTCCTGGGGTCGGTGTCGGCGGACCCGGAGTCCGCGCCCCTGCCGGACCCGGACGCCGAGGCCGTGCTGCAGCCGCTCGACGGGATCGCCCCCGGCGTGCCGCGCGGCTGGGAGAGGACGTCGTTCGCCGGCCTGGAGTACGCCGTGCCGCGCGGCTGGGCCGCCGACGAGGGCGCCGCCGACGCGTTCCCCGCCGGTGAGCGGTCGCGGTCCGCGAGCGCCGACGGGTCGGCCGCCCTGACGGTGGAGCTGTCCGACGGCTTCGCGGGGTGGCCGGGCTCGATCGCGTCGTCGCCGCTCGACCCGGCGTCCACGTTCCCGCTCGACGGCGCGGACGTGGTCCAGGTGGAGACCCGGACCGACGACGGCGTGGACAGCACCATCGCGCACGTGCGGCGCGAGGGCGGGCGGGGTATCTCGTCACGATCGTGACGCCCGGCTCCGCGGACGGGCGCGCGCTGACGCGGCAGCTCCTGGGCACGCTCGGCTTCTCCGCCGCGGCGGAGCGGGTGCCGGGCCTGGGGGACCTGCCGGAGCTCCACACGTCGGCCGTCCCGGACGGCTGGCGCGAGCGGTCGGCCGCCGGGACGGGGCTGCGCCTGGCCCTGCCGGACGGGTGGGCCGAGACGCCGGCGGCCGACGGGACCGCCTGGTCGGCGGGCGGCCACGGGGAGACGGTCACGGTCGCGACCCGGACGGGCGACGCCCCCCGCACGGTCCCGCCGACCGGGTACCGGTACGACGTCCCGGGCGCCGACGCCGCCGTGATCCGGGTGGGCGACTCCACCACGGACGACGGCGAGCCGTGCTTCCTCGGCTCGGTGGAGCTCCGGCGCGGCGACGGCACGGTCTCGCTGGAGTACAGCGGGCCGCGCGGCGCGGCCTCGCAGGAGCGGTTCGGCAGCATCGTGCGGTCGCTCGGGCTGTCCGGGGGCTGAGCCCTCACCCGTCGACGGGTCGGTGCGCGTCGTGCGCCGGCCCGCCGTCGGCGTGCCGGTGCACCACCTTCCACCCGTCGTCCTCGCGCCGGTACACCTGCGTCACACGCAGCACGTAGTCGCGCGGGCGGCCGTCGACTCGGGTGGACGTGATCTCCCGGTGCACGGTGTACGCCAGGTCGCCGCTCACGTCGGCGGCGACCAGCTCGACCTCGGCGGAGGAGACGTCGGAGAACGACTCCGCGAGCCGCGCGAACACCTTCCGCGCCTCGGCGGGGCCGACCGCCTCCATCCACGCGCCGAAGAGGGTCACGGGCGCGCGCTCGGACCAGGTGCGGTCGCGCGGGGCGGCGTCGCCGCCGTGCAGCGCGGTCTCCGCGGCCCGCCACGTGGTGCCGAACCAGTCGAGGAAGTCCTCGCGGTCGCCCATGCCTCCAGTGAACGCCCCCGCGGCCGCGCTCGGTACCGCCGTCGGCGGCTCGGGGCACGATGAGGGGATGACGTCCGACATCGTGGTCCGGCCGGCCAACGAGGCCTCCTGGGAGGACCTGCAGACCGTGCTCGGCGAGCGCGGCGAGGGCGCGCGCTGCCAGTGCCGGTGGTTCCAGACCCCGTCCTCGCGCTGGCGGGAGTCCGCACGCGAGGAGCGCGCCGCCGAGCTGCGTCGCGACACGCACTGCGGCGAGCCGGGCTCCCCCACCACCAGCGGCCTGGTCGCCTGGCTCGACGGCGAGCCCGCGGGGTGGTGCGCCGTCGAGCCCCGCAGCGCGTACGTCCGCCTGCGCACCGCGCGCGTGCCGTGGTCGGGGCGCGACGAGGACAAGGAGGACGACGGCGTGTGGGCCGTGGTCTGCTTCGTCACCCGGGCAGGCTTCCGCCGTCGCGGGGTCAGCGCCGCGCTCACCGCCGCCGCCGTCGAGCACGCCCGTGCCCGCGGGGCGCGCGCCGTCGAGGGCTACCCGATGGTCGTGGAGCCGGGCGCGACCGACGACACGGGCACGCTCTTCGTCGGCGTGGCGTCCGTGTTCGAGGCCGCCGGGTTCCGCGAGGTGAGCCGCCCGACGCCGCGCCGGGCGGTGATGCGTGTCGACCTCTGAGGCCGGCCCCCTCAGCGGTGCTCGACGTGCTCCGCGAAGAACGCGGCCCACGTCTGCTTGCCGACGGCGCGGTCGGGGGCGAGGTTGCCGCCCGCCGCGTACGCCCGTGACGCGGCGCCGGGCACGCGGACCGGCATCGTCGGGCGTCGCGAGCCGACGGCGTCGAGGTAGCTCCGCACCATGCCGCGGAACGTGAGCACCTCCGGGCCGGCGACGTCCGGCACCCGGCCCTGCGGGTCGCCGAGGGCGAGCTCGACCAGCCGCGCCGCGACCTCGTCGGCCGCGATCGGCTGCGCCCGCCAGCCGCTGGGCGTGGGCACCACGGGCAGCTTCGCGAGGGCCCGGGCGGCGATGAGCACCAGCTCGTGGAACTGCGTGGCGCGCAGGTTGGTCCACGGGATGCCGGAGGCCTCCAGCACCTGCTCCTGGGCCAGCTTGCTCGCCATGTAGCCGAGCGCGCGCCGGTCGAACCCGGACCGCACCGGCACCTTCTCCGCGCCCACCACCGAGATGTTCACCAGGTGCGGCTGCGTGCCCGCGTCGCGGACCGCCCGCACCAGCGCGGCCGCCATCGGCTCGTTGTGCTGCTGGTCGCCGGCCAGGTGCACGACGACGTCCGCGTCGCCCACCGCCTGCGCCAGTCCCTCGCCCGTCGACCAGTCCGCCACGACGTACCGCACGCCGTCGCCCTCCGCGTGCGGGCTGCGGCTGACCACCCGCACCGACGCGCCCGTGCGGACCAGCCGCGGCACCACGAGCCGGCCGAGGTGTCCCGTGCCGCCGGTGACCAGGATGCGTGCCATGCCGTCCTCCTCCGTCGTCGCGCGACCACCGCGCGTCCTGCCCCTCCGACGACGCGGCGGGCGAGAACGTGACGGTCAGCCGCGACGTAGGCACCGAGCTGCCCGACGAAGGCGGGCTCGAACGGACCGACCTTGAGCTCCACCACGACGTAGCGCGGTTGTTCCACGTGGAACAGCAGGAGGTCCATGACGAACTCGGCCCCGTCGCCGAGCGGCAGGTGGAACTGACGTCCCACGAGCGCCATCCCGCGCCCCAGCTCCAGGAGCGTGTCCTGCAGCCGGTCCATCAGCGCCTGCTCGACGTCCCGCTCCCTCGTCGACGCGACGTACGCGAGGTGCTCGAAGACGTATGGGTCCTTGACGAGCTGCTGGGCCAGGTCGGAGTCCGCGCCGTCCAGGGCCGCCGCGAAGTTCGACGGGGCCTCGCCGAGCGCCCCGCGCAGGTTCGACGCGATGTGGTGCTCGAGGACGTTGCGGACCAGCCGTCGGCCACCGCCCGTTCGGCGTACCAGTCGCGCAGCTCGCGGGTGTGGAGCCGGTCGAGCAGCACTGTCACGTGCCCCCAGGGAAGTTGTGCAACAGCCTGTTGCACGAACTCGGCCTCGGTCGGCCAGACCTCCGCGGCCCGCCGCATGTACAGCAGGTTCCGCCGGGACCAGCCGCGCTGGTCGGGGAACTCCCGCTTCAGATCGGCGGCCAGCCGCGTCACGACCTTCGCACCCCAGTCGGCCTGCTCCTGGCGCTCCAGGATGTCGCGCCCGATCGACCAGTAGAGGCGCAGCACCTCGGTGTTCGCGGCCCGGGCGGCACGCAGCTGCGTGGCGCGGACGCGCTGCTTCAGCTCCGTCAGCAGGTCGGTGTAGCCGGAGGGTTCGAGCGCAGCGCCGTCGGTGTCCATGCCACCCAGCCTGGCCGCCGTCGCACGCCGTCGAGGGCGCCGGTCCACAGCCTGTGGACGCCAGACCTCACGAGCCGACGTAGTCCGCCAGGTGCTCGCCCGTGACGGTGGACCGAGACGCGACCAGGTCGGCCGGCGTGCCCTCGAAGACGACCGTGCCGCCGTCGTGCCCCGCGCCCGGGCCGAGGTCGATGATCCAGTCGGCGTGCGCCATCACGGCCTGGTGGTGCTCGATGACGATGACGGACTTCCCGGCGTCCACGAGCCGGTCGAGCAGCGCGAGCAGGTTCGCCACGTCGGCCAGGTGCAGGCCGGTGGTGGGCTCGTCGAGGATGTACACCCCGCCGTCGGCGCCCATGTGCATGGCGAGCTTGAGCCGCTGCCGCTCGCCGCCGGACAGCGTGTTGAGCGGCTGGCCCAGCTTCACGTACCCGAGCCCGACGTCCTCCAGGTGCGCGAGGATCTTGTGCGCAGCGGGGATCTTCGCCTCCCCCTCGCGGAAGAACGCGTGCGCGGCCGCGACGGACAGGTCGAGCACGTCGGCGATGTTCTTGCCGCCGAGCGTGTACTCGAGCACCGAGGCCATGAACCGCTTGCCGCCGCAGTCCTCGCACGGCGTCTCGACGGTCTCCATGAACCCGAGCTCGGTGTAGATGCGGCCGTTGCCCTTGCAGGTGGGGCACGCGCCCTCGGAGTTGGCACTGAACAGGGCCGGCTTCACGCCGTTCGCCTTCGCGAACGCCTTGCGGATCGGCTCCAGCAGCCCGGTGTACGTGGCCGGGTTGGACCGTCGCGAGCCCTTGATCGCGCCCTGGTCGACGACGACCACGCCCTCGCGCCCGGCCAGGTTGCCGTGGATGAGCGAGCTCTTGCCCGACCCGGCGACCCCCGTGATCACGGCCAGCACGCCGGTGGGGACGTCGACGTCGACGTCGCGCAGGTTGTTCTGGTCGGCGCCGCGGATCTCCAGCGCGCCCGACGGCTCCCGGACGGACTCCTTGACGCTCACCCGGTCGTCGAGGTGCCGGCCCGTGAGCGTGCCGCTGGCGCGCAGGCCCTCGACCGTGCCCTCGAAACAGACCGTGCCGCCGTCGGTGCCCGCGCCCGGGCCGAGGTCGACCACGTGGTCGGCGACCGCGATCGCCTCGGGCTTGTGCTCGACGACGAGCACCGTGTTGCCCTTGTCGCGCAGGTCCTGCAGCAGGGTGTTCATCCGCTCGATGTCGTGCGGGTGCAGGCCGATGGTCGGCTCGTCGAAGACGTAGGTGACGTCGGTCAGCGCGGAGCCGAGGTGGCGGATCATCTTGGTGCGCTGCGCCTCGCCGCCGGACAGCGTGCCCGCGGGCCGGTCGAGGGACAGGTACCCGAGACCGATCTCGACGAACTTGTCGAACAGGTGCAGG
The DNA here is from genome assembly GCF_042728595.1 of Isoptericola sp. NPDC060185. Classification (NCBI taxonomy): domain Bacteria; kingdom Bacillati; phylum Actinomycetota; class Actinomycetes; order Micrococcales; family Promicromonosporaceae; genus Isoptericola; species Isoptericola sp. NPDC060185. Next base: position 39,292 of record NZ_JBHWYY010000034.1, read on the forward strand.
AGGCTCCCGATCAGGGGCGCCACCCCCGGGTCGTCCACGCCCCGGGCCCAGGTGGCGGCGTCGGAGATCTGCATCCGGCACACGTCCGCGATGCTGGCCCCGTTGACCTTGGCCGACCGGGCGGACTCGTTGAGCCGGGTGCCGTCGCAGGCCGGGCACGGCACGAACACGGCCGCCCGCTCCACGAACGCGCGGACGTGCGGCTGCAGCGACTCGGGTGCCTTGCTGAACATCGACTCGCGCAGCTTGGGGATGAGGCCCTGGTAGGTCATGTTCATCCCGAGCGCCTTGACCTTGCCCTTATCCCGGTAGAGGAAGTCGTGCCGCTCGGTCTCCGTGTAGTCGCGCACCGGCTTGTCGCCGTCGACGAAGCCCGACTCCGCGAAGCCCTTCACCATCCAGCCGTCCGCCTTGTAGCCCGGCACGAGGATCGCGCCGTCGTTGAGGGACAGCGACTCGTCCACGATGACCGACAGGTCGAGGTCGGAGACCGTGCCGCGCCCCTCGCACTCGGGGCACATGCCGCCCAGGTACACCTGGTTGCGCACGACCTTCTTCTCGACCTCGCCCCCGGCCTTGCCCGTGCTGAACACGCCGCTCGCCGTCGACGTCGGGATGTTGAACGAGAACGCCGTGGGCGGGCCCACGTACGGATCGCCGACGCGGCTGAACAGGTTGCGCAGCATCGCGTTCGCGTCCGTGACCGTGCCGACCGTGGACCGCACGTTGGCGCCCATGCGCTCCTGGTCCACCAGGATGGCGGTGGTGATGCCCTCCAGGACGTCGACGTCCGGCCGCGGCAGCGACGGCATGAACCCCTGCACGAACGTCGAGTACGTCTCGTCGATGAGGCGCCGCGACTCGGCGGCGATCGTCGCGAACACCAGCGAGCTCTTGCCCGACCCGGACACGCCGGTGAACACCGTGAGCCGCCGCTTGGGGATCTCGACGTCCACGTCGCGCAGGTTGTTCTCGCGGGCTCCGCGGACGCGGATCAGGTCGTGCGCGTCGGCGGCGTGGTCGGTCGTGGTCACGGTCGTGGTCACGGAGTGGCTCCTTCGGTCGTGGCGGAGGGATCGGGCCCGAGGGTCGGCGGCGCGGTCACACGCGGGTGAGGGGAAGGTGCGGCGGGGCGGGCAGCTCGACGTCGATCGGCTCGCCCGGGCGGACCGTGCCGCCGCGCGACACGATCCCCATGACGCCGGCGAGGCGCACCACCTCGCCGTCGTCGCCGCGGCGCAGCACCTGCTTGAGCAGCCCCGGCTGGAAGTCGTTGATCTGCTGGCACGGGTTGCGCAGCCCCGTGACCGTCACGACGGCGTCCCCGATCGTCAGCCGCGTGCCCACCGGCAGCCCCAGCAGGTCGATCCCGCGGGTGGTGAGGTTCTCCCCCAGGTCGCCGGGCGCCACGTCGTGGCCGGCCTCGCGCAGCCGGTCGAAGAGCTCGGCGTGGACGAGGTGGACCTGGCGCACGTTCGGCTGCGACGGGTCCGCCGCGACCCGGCTGCGGTGCTGCACGGTGACGCCGGCGTGCGCGTCGCCCGCCACCCCCACGCCCTCGACCAGCACGACCTCGTCGACGGCCGGCTTGCTGAAGCCGTGCACGGCGCTGGCGTGCACCGAGACGACGCGGGCCGCGGCCCGGGACGACGGGGTAGTGGTCGAGGGCTCCGTGACGGTCACGCGGTCTCCTTCGGTCGGGGTGTCAGCCGTGCAGCTCGGCCAGAGCCTTGTCGATGCGGCGGGCCCGTGTCGAGGCCTGCTTGGCGCCGTCGACGTCGAGCACGATGCGCCGTCGCCGCCCCTGCGGCAGTGCGTCGTAGGCCGCGCGGGCGGTCGGGTCGGCGTCGAGCGCCCGGGCGAGGTCGTCGGGCTCGACGACGACGCGGGGCTCGGTGTCGAGCGCGAGCTCGACCTCCACCTCCGCGCCGACCTCGAGGCGCGCGGCCTCCCGGTTCGCCCGGCTGAGGCCCAGCAGGTGGCGGCCGCGCATGATCGCGACGCGGCTGCGCCACGAGTGGCCGTTCACGGTGATGACCACCGGGGGCCGGGCGCCGCCGTCGAGGGCCTCGACGACCTCCGGCGGCACCTCGAGGCCCTGCATCTTCTCCGCCGGCTCGACGACGGCACGAAACCTCATGACCACTCCCTCGCCTTCTCGGGTGGTCCGGGTGAGACGCGGGACACCCGGGACGCACACTGCCGTCACCCGACCTGGTCGATGCGGACCATGTTGCCCGCCGGGTCGCGGAAGGCGCAGTCGCGGACACCCCACGGCTGCTCGGTGGGCTCGGAGACGACCTCGGCGTCGGCGGCCTGGAGCTTCGCGAAGACGCCGTCGAGGTCCTTGGTACCGAGGATGAGGGACTGGTAGGCCCCCTTGGCCATGAGCTCACGGATCGTGCGCCGCTCGTCGTCGGTGATGCCGGGGTCGACGGCGGGCGGGGTGAGGACGAGGCGCGTCTCGGGCTGCGCCGGGGAGACGAAGGTCAGCCAGCGCATCTCGCCCTGGCCGACGTCCTGGACCAGCTCGAAGCCGAGCAGGTCGCGATAGAACCCCAGGGAGGCCTCCGGGTCGGTGTGCGGGAGGAAGGTCGTGTGGATGGTGATGTCGATGTCGCTCATGGAAGTCACGCTAGGTGCGCGCCCCCGTCGGCCGCTTCTCGATTCCTGACCGGTCGGGTCGCCTGCTTCGCGACGCACGACGGCAGCTCCGCCCCCGCCGAACGGGCCCGCCGGGCGTACTCGCTGGGCGACATCCCCACCAGCTCCGCGAACCGCGTGCTGAACGTGCCCAGCGACGACGACCCCACCTCGAAGCACACCTCCGTGACGCTGAGGTCCCCGCGTCGCAGCAGCGCCATCGCACGCTCGATCCGCCGCGTCATGAGGTAGCTGTACGGCGACTCCCCGAACGCCTGCTTGAACTGGCGGCTCAGGTGCCCGGCCGACATGTGCACGCCGCGGGCCAGCGCCTCCACGTCCAGCGGCTGCGCGAACTCCCGGTCCATCCGGTCGCGCACGCGCCGCAGCAGCGCGAGGTCGCGCAGCCGGTCGGCGTCGGTGCTGGTCACGGGTGCGATGCTTCCACGAGCCGCGGGCGCCCGCGCGGCGTCAGCGGCCGCCCGCTGCGGGACCGGCCACCCGGGCGTGCAGGTGCATGTCGTGCCAGCCGTCGAGGTGGCGCACGGACTGGCGCAGCACGCCCTCGGCGGCGAAGCCGGCCTTCTGGGCCACACGGCACGACGGCGCGTTGTCGACCGAGTGCACCAGCTCCAGCCGGCGGAACCCGGCGTCGAACGCCCACGTCGCAGCCGCGTCCAGCGCAGCGGGGGCGACCCCGCGCCCCCGGGCGGCCGGGGCCGTCCAGTAGGCGACGGCGCCCACGCCGTGCGGGTCGAACGTCTTGACGGCCATGCGGCCCAGCACCACCGTGTCGTCGACGGCGTCGGCCACCGCCCAGCTCGCCTCGCGGTCCTCGGCCCAGCCGGCGCGCCAGCCGCCGATGACGTCGCGCGCCTCGTCGTCGGAGTCCAGCACCCGCACGTGCCAGCGCTGGATCGCCGCGTCGGCGTACACGGCGCGGACCGCGGGCGCGTCGTCGTCGCGCCACGGCCGCAGCCGCGCTCCTGCGGCGGGCACGTCGAGGGTGGGTTGCTCCGCGTCGGTGAAGGGCGCGAACGTCACGGGCAGGAGAGAGGGCATGCGTCGATCCTGGCAGCCCGGCCGACGCACGGCCAGGACGTTCCCGCTGGTCGTCGCGCCGGCTCAGCCGTGGTCGTGCGGCGTCGCCGCCCGCCGCGGCCCGTACCCGTCCCCGACCACGCGGCCCACGTGCCCCTTGTCGTCGTGCCCGTCGTCGTGCCCGCCGTCGTGTCCCGACAGCGCCTCCGAGGGCCCGGGCCGGGCGTCGGACCCCGGCCCGACGACGAGGAGCTGGCCCATCATCCCCTCGTCCTCGTGCAGCAGCATGTGGCAGTGGTACATGTACGGCATCGCGTCGTCCGCGTAGTCGTCGAACCGCAGGAGCAGCCGGTACGTGCGGCGCGGCTCCAGGAAGACGGTGTCCTTGCGGCCGGCCAGCTCTGGGGGCGGCGCCTTCCCGTCGACGGCCAGGACCCGGAACTGCACGTCGTGCACGTGGAAGCTGTGCGGCATGGGGACGGTGTTGCGCACCTCCCACACCTCGGTGCTGCCGACGGTGGCGACCTCGTCGACCCGCCCGGAGTCCATCGTCGCGCCGTTGATGGTGCGCTCGGCGAGGTCGAACGTGCGGGTCACGGTCGCCCCCTCCTCGTGGAGGGCGTCGTCGGTGGCGTGCTCCGACGGCCCCCAGGCGGGCTCCGGCGACGGCGCGAGCCGGTCGGCCGCGCGTAGCTCCAGCACGTCGAACGCGTCGTTGCCGCCCATCGCGAACGGGACGGCGACGCCGCCCAGGTCGGCCTCGAAGGAGTGCAGCCGCGTGGTCTCGCCCGGCGCCATCGCGACCACCACCTCGGCGCGCTCCCCCGGCGCCAGGCGCACCCGGTCCAGGCGGACCGGCGCGTCCAGCAGCCCGCCGTCCGTGGCGACCAGGTCCATGTCCCGGTCGGCGAACCCGAGGGCGTACGTGCGCGCCGTCGACCCGTTGACCAGGCGCAGCCGCGCCCGCTCGGTCGTGACGCGCTGGTAGGCGCCCGCGACGCCGTTCGTCACGACCGTGCCGCCCAGGGTGCCCGGCTCGCCGCCGTCGCGGCCGAGGACGAGCTGGCCGTCGTCGTCGAGCACCTTGTCCTGCACGACCACCGGCACGTCGTCGACGCCGTACTCCTGCGGCAGGTCGGCGGCGCGCGACGCGTCGTCGTCGAGCAGGAACAGCCCAGCGAGCCCGCGGTACACCTGTTCCTCCGTCGCGCCGTGCGGGTGCGGGTGGTACCAGAGCGTCGCGGCGGGCTGGTCGATCCGCCAGGTGGGCCGCCAGGTAGCGCCCGGCTCGACGGGCTGGTGCGGGCCGCCGTCCATCGCGGCGGGCAGGTGCATGCCGTGCCAGTGCACGGTGGTGGTCTCCGGCAGATCGTTGGTCACCTCGACGGCGACCTGCTCGCCGCGCTCCGCGCGCAGCGTCGGGCCCAGGTACGGGCCGTCGTAACCCCACGTCGGGGTATCGACGCCGGGCAGCAGCTCGGTTGTGCCCTCCCGGGCAATGAGGCTGAAGGTGCGCACGCCGTCCACCACCCGCGAGGGCGCGAGCGGCGGCACCGGGAGCTCGCGCGTGAACTCCGGCTCGTCGACCGACGTCACGGAGCCGGGGATCGCGCCGCACCCGGCGGCGAGCAGGGCGACGACGGCGGCGAGCGCCGTCGCGCGCAGCACCGCGCGGCGGGTCGGCCGTCGTGGTCGTCGGGTCGTCGTCATCGGGCGCCGCCGCGGGCCTTCTGGACGCCGAGCGCGACGACGCCGGCGAGCGCGCCCCAGCCGGCGTCCATCGCGAGCGCCGGGATCGCCGTCCACGCGGCCGCGCCCTCGCCGCCCAGGCCGACGCCGCCGAACAGCGTCGAGACGAGCAGGGTGACGACGCCGGACGCGAGGCCCGTCATCGTCAGGGTGAGCACCGGCCGGGGCACCCGGCCGAACCCGACGACGCCGATCCACACCACGGCGGTGAGCGCGACGATGCCCAGCGCCCGCGGCGCTCCCGTGCCGCCGAGGCCGGTGAGGCCGGTGAGGCCGGTGAGCGGCCAGAGCAGCGCCATCGACGCGAGCCCCGCCACGAGCGGCCAGGAGATCCCCGCGCGCTCGGGGCGGGCGGGCTGGGGCGGGACGGCGGGCTGGGGGCCGGGCCGGGGCGAGGGCTGCGGGGAGGGCTGGTTCGAGGTCATGCCCCGACGATCCCCGCGCGCCGGGGTCGGCCACATCGGCCCGGGGGCGTCTCCTGCTGTCGCCCCGGGGCGACACCGACCCTGAGCGAACCCTGCCTGCGCCCCGATGTCGAACAGGCAGTTGACACCGTGATGGGGCCTCGCGGAGCCCCATCACGGTGTCAACTG